>DAIMGD010000219.1:0-4335 GCA_036724165.1 Rhodanobacter sp. | reverse complement strand
GGATCTACGACGCGCCGGTGTTCGTCGCCACGGTCAGGCTCGATGCCAGCTTCCGCGCCGAGGATCTGGCGCAGTTTCGCCGCGCCAGCGATGCGCAATGGCAAGGCAGCAAGGCGGAACTGCGACTGCCGATCGGCGACCTGCGTGGTTTGCAGGAGGTCAGCGAGCTGCGTATCAACGACAAGCCGGCGCGCTTCGATTCCACCGCCGCTCGCCTCGGCGCGTGGTCGAACGTGGTGGTGCCGATCGACCTGGATGCACTGGGCAACCAGCCGCTCCGGATCCAGATCAGCCTCAAGCTGGCCGGTACCGAGTCATTGCAGCTGCTGCCACTGGCGCGCAGCACCGACGTGACCATGCGCGCACCGTGGCGCGATCCGAGTTTCGTCGGCGCGGCGCTGCCGCTGGAGCATCAACTCGATGCGCAGGGTTTCACTGCGCACTGGCACCTGCTCGATCTCAACCGCAGTTACGGCCAGCACTGGACCGATGCCGGCGACGGCATGGACAAGGCGTTGCCGGCATCCACGTTCGGCGTGCAGCTGTATCAGCCGGTGGACGTCTATCAGCGCAACGAGCGCGCGGGCAAATACGGGTTGCTGTTCATCGCGATGACCTTCGTGGCGTTCTTCCTGTTTGAAGTGCTCAAGCGACTGCGCGTGCATCCGGTGCAGTACCTGCTGGTCGGCGCGGCGCTGGCCACGTTCTACGTGGTGCTGCTGGCGCTGTCCGAGCAGATCGGCTTCGGTGCGGCGTATGCGCTGGCGGCCGCAGCGGTGGTGCTGATCGTGGGCGGCTACGCGATCGCGGTGCTGCAGGCGCGTCGTGCCGGCCTGCTGCTGGGCGGCGTGCTGGCGCTGATCTACGCGATGCTGTACGGACTGATCGCGGCCGAGCAATACGCCTTGCTGATCGGCGCGCTGGTGCTGCTGCTGATGGTGGCGCTGATGATGTACCTGACCCGCCGCATCGACTGGTATGCGTATGTGCCCATCGCAGCGGGGCCGACGGCAGCAGGGCCGAGCCCGCGCGAACCACCGGCACCGCCAGCCGCTATCATGGAGCGGCCATGAACCTGCTCGCGATCGAAACCGCCACCGAAGCCTGCTCCGTCGCCCTGATCCACGGCGATGAACTGATCGCGCGCAGCGAGATCGCGCCGCGCCGGCACACCGAGCTGGTGCTGCCGATGGCCGATGCCCTGCTGGCCGAAGCCGGCATCGGCCGGCATGCGCTGGACGCGATCGCGGTCGGCCGCGGCCCGGGCGCGTTCACCGGCGTGCGGCTCGGTGTGTCGCTGGCACAGGGCATGGCGCTGGCGCTGGACCTGCCGGTGATCACCATCTCCTCGCTCGCCGCGCTGGCGCTGGAAGCACCCGAAGAGGAAGGCACCGCGATCCTCGCGGTGATCGATGCGCGGATGGGCGAGATCTATGCGGCCTGCTATCGCCGCGACGACAACGGCGGCCTGATCGCGCTGGACGACGAGCGGGTATGCACCGTCGACACGCTGATGTTGCCGGATGCGGCGAGCTGGCAGGTGGTCGGCAGCGGCTGGGCGACGTATGCGACGGCGCTATGCTCACGCCTCACCGGCACCCTGCATTCCGCCGACGGCCTGCGCTATCCGCAAGCCGCGCATGTCGCCGAACTGGCCATGCGCGAGTTCAGGGCCGGCCGCGCGCAGGCACCGGAGCTGGCATTGCCGGTGTATCTGCGCGACAAGGTGGCGTTGACGTTGGTGGAGCAGGGCAAGGCTTGAGGCTATAGCAGTCTGTCTGCGAAGCCCTGCGCGTTGCGCGCACTCTGAAGTTTTCTCGGCAGTTCGTGCAAGCCGCATTCACCTAAACAATTTTGCAGGCAGTTTGGTTCATGACAAAGATCATCCGTCTTCTTGCACCTGTTGCGCTGTTGCTGTTTACTTCGTCGGCCCACGCGGGTTGGTATGAGGTCAAGAACTACATTGGCACCATCGGTGCAGTGTCAGTCCATCTCTCGTTGCAGACCTATGGCGATATTGACGGTGGTCCAACCGATCATTGGCGTATCGGTGGCAGCTATTACTATGACGCCCATCGCATTCCGATCCCGCTGCAAGGCCAACAGCTGGTGCAGGGGCATCGCCTGCCAAGTGGCCGTGTTGTGTTGTGCGAGGCGGTACTTCCTCCTGTGGACCCATCGACTCTGAACCCGTGGACGCCCACAGTGCCGGCCAGATCGGCGGCGCATCCGGCACCTTGTCCGATCTCGTTGGGGATTACTGGCGACGGTGCAAGTGGTGAGTGGAGCGATGGCAAGCGGACGCTGCCGATCATGCTGCATCAGGTCGGTAGCCTCAACGATACCGGCGGCATCGCGATCCCGATTGATGGTGTTGTCGAGATTCCCATGTGGTACCACACGAAGACCTACCTGTTGTTGGGCGTCTACGGGTCGTCAGAGGACTGCCCGGTATCGATGCTTCACCTGCGGCTCGTCAATATAGCCACCGGTCGGATAGATGGCGATATACCGTTCCCTTGCGAAGCCGGGATGCTCATGACGCCTATCTACGCGAACGTTCATGGCAATCCGGCAGTCGGGAAAGTTACAGTGGGATTCGACTTTGGCGGAAATGGCTGCTTTGAAGATGTTGATATCGAGCCACGAAAAACAAGAGGGAAGCATTCGGATTGCACACAGTAAGGGCTTTGGGTCGGACGTTCGTCTCAGAGCTGACCAATCACCAACTGCACCAACAGACTGCTCACCGTTACTGCAATCCACGCGCCAAGCCTCAACAGGATTGGCCGCGCGCTGCTGGCAGCCATCATCTTGCGCAGGTTCGAACTCAAACACTTCCCACGCACTGCAATGACTCGCAAGATACCGATGAATCATCCTTGGTCTTGCGAGACTAGAAACTCAGTCCCGGCGGTCTGTTGCAGTCATATTTTTCGTCAACTTTATCCACGTCGTCAGGCGAGATATGTCGCGCACTCAATTCCTGTGGAGTGAGCTGTCGCCACGCCTCGACATCGATACAGTGACGATTTGTAACACCAAAGAGACGCTGAGCTTTGCGCATCACCGCGCCTATACCCTGGCTCATCGGATCGGCTAAATGAATGCCAGGTGCGAAGGGTGTATCGGAGCCGGGTACTCCGCGAACAGCATAGGAATGTTGAGCGTTGAGTAGCCGCTTTTGAAAGCCTCCGTCGTCGGCGGAAGCTTTGTTGCCCGCGTATGGGTTTGGTGTGCTTGGCGTGCTGGTCAAATGCGTTTCAGACGGCAGCGCGGTAACGTGTGTGGCGCGCTGAACTGGTAGCGGTTCGGACGGCCTTCTTGATGGCTTCGCATGGACGCGCAGAGTCGACACGACCGTCTGGGATGCCGGCAATGCCAAGTGCAAAGAGGCCAGCCGCGGCTGTCGGATGAAACGAAGATTGAGCATGGGCGAGTTGCTTCTCGCTGCCGGAGTTGCGTTCCGATTGGAGATTGCTGGTTCCAGCAACAGCATCAACAAGCCGAGATGACCACTGAGTACCACCACCATCAAGGCAACCCGACGCCCCGATTCCCGCAGATTGCCGGACCTGTCCCTTTCTACTCTCACAAGCGGCCTTCCCATGGCAAAGGCCATGAATGGACCGTCCGGATGTTTCAAAGTTCCTGCGCTTCAGCGCGAGCAGACTTGGATCGCAGGCCTCAGAGCTGACCAATCACCCACTGCACCAGCAGACTGCTCACCGCCACCGCAATCCATACCCCCAGCCCCAGCAGGATCGGTCGCACGCCGGTGCTGGCCATCTTGCGCAGATCCGCCGACAGGCCGATCGCGGTGAGCGCGACAATGATCAGGAATTCCGCCAGCAGATGGATGGACGGCTGGATGGCCAAAGGAATCAGGCCGACGGTGCGGATCGCCGAGGCGACCAGAAACCACAGGATGAACCATGGAAAGATTTTCGCGAGGCTGAAATGGCCGCTGCCGCCTTCCTGCTTGAGCTTGCGCTTCTCTCTCGCGGCGACCGCGAAGGCCAGCACCAGACAGACCGGAATGATCAAGGTGGCGCGGGTCAGCTTGACGATGGTGGCGTAGTCGCCGGCGGCCTTGCTGAAGCTGTAGCCGGCGGCGACCACCGACGAGGTGTCGTTGATCGCGGTGCCGGCCCACAGGCCGAAGCCCAGGTCGCTCATGTGCATCAGGTGGCCGAGCAGCGGAAACAGCAGTACCGCGACCAGGTTGAACAGGAAGATGGTGGAGATCGCGAACGCGGTGTCGTGGTCGTCCGGCTGGATGATCGGCGTCACCGCGGCGATCGCCGAGCCGCCGCAGATCGCGGTGCCCACGCC
>DAIMGD010000218.1:0-4343 GCA_036724165.1 Rhodanobacter sp. | reverse complement strand
TGTTCCACTTGTCGATCGCCTTGGCCTTGGTGTCGGCGCTCATCCAGTCGAGGTTCTCGATGCGCGCCTTCAGCGCATTGCGCACATTGGTGACCAGTTCTTCGGCGCGCTGCTTGGCCTCGGGGGTGAACTCCTTGGCCACGTACAGCTGGCCAAGTGCCTGGCCCATGCCCTGGTTGACGGCGCCGAGTACCCGCTTCCAGCGCGGACGCTGCTGCGGCTGGCCGGCCAGCGTGGTGCCGTAGAACGCGAACTTGTTGTCCTGGAAATTCTTGCTCAGGTACGGCGAGGCGTCGTCGATCGCATGGAAGCGCAGGTAGGCCTGCCACTGGCTGACCGGGGTGCTCGCCAGCATCTTGTCGAACTGGGCGAAGAACTTCGGCTGCGACAGCGAGAAGCCCTTGTCGACGGTCACGCCCTGGGCGGCGAAGAATTTTTCCCAGTTGAAATGCGGGGTGACCTTGTCGGCATCCTTGACGCTGACGAAGTGGTACTCGTTCTTGGTGTCGCGTTCCTCGACCGGCGACAGCGAGGCGGCGGCCAGCTGGGTCTCGAACTTCAGCACGTCGTCGGCCTGCTTCTTCGCGTCCGCGTCGGACACGCCAGTCAATTCAAGCGACTTGGCGATGTAGGCAACGTACGCGTCGCGGATCGCCTTGTACTGAGGCTTGGTGTAATAGTCCTTGGTCGGCAGTCCGAGGCCGGCTTCGTTGGCGAAGCCGATCTGCATGTCGGCATGCTTGAAGTCGCCGCCCGCGCCGAACTGGAACACCTGGCCATCGCCCTCGGCGTAGCGCTTGGTGATGAAGTCGGCGACATCGCTGCCGCTCTTCAGACCGGCGATCGCGTCGAGTTTCGGCTTCAGCGGCTCGAAGCCGTTCTTCTCGATGGTCGGCTCGTCCATGCCGGAGCGGTACAGCCAGCCGATCTTCTGCTCGATCGAGCCGGGCTTGGCGCTATCGGCGCTCTTGCTGGCGCTGTCGACGATGTCGTGCTGGGTCTTCAGGCTGGCCTCGTTGAGGATGTTGAACGCACCCCAGCGGGTCTGGTCGTTCGGAATCGGGTTCGCGGCGATCCACTTCGAATTGACGAAACCATTGAAGTCCTGGCAGGCCTGCAGGCTCGGATCGAGTTCGCTGACATCAAAGATGCTCTTGCCGGCATTGGCGGTGGCAACCGTGCTGGCGCTCGCCGGGGCGGTGCTGGCCGGGGCTGGCGGCGCATTTGCCGGCGCCTCGTCGTGCTTGCCGCACGCGGCAAGCGACAGGGCCAGGCTTACGGCCAGCGCCAGGGGCTTCAGATACTGCTTGGTCATGGATATCCCTCTGTAGTGATGTTGCCGGTTGGGCGGGTACGCTTGTTCACTGGCTGGGCGATCGGATTTCCCCCATAAAACACAGCCATGCCTGACCACGCTAGGTCAAACGTCATGGGCGAAACAGTGTCAAAGGTCAGGGGGTGCCGGAGCCGGGCGCCAGCACATCCTGCAGTTGCCGGGCGTCCAGCCGCAGCACGGGATAGGCCCCAACCTGCTGGGCGGCATACCACGGCGAGCGCTCGAAGAAGAATGCCAGCCGCGCCGCGGGATCGGCGGCAAAGGCCGGGTCGTCGCGCAGCCTGCGCTCGAACTCGGCTTTCAGTGCCGGATTCCCGGCCAGCATGTCGCGCGCCAGTTTTTCCTCCACCCGCGGTTCGCCGTATTCCTTCGCTTCGAAGACCGCGTTGAGGAAGCCCCAGTGCAGCAGCGAGTCCGGCGCCTGCGGCTCGAGCAGCTGGATCGCCACATTCGCCGCGCGCTGATCCAGCGGCACGATCACCGAGCCGGCCGGCACGCGGACCTCGCGCGGCAGCGCATGCAAGGTGAAGTCGCGCAGCATCAGATGACCCTCGAACGGTTTGCCGGCCCACTGCGGCTGATCGAGCTGGTAACCCTCGGCGCGGATCGTCAGCGCATGCTCGATGCGTCGGTAACCGATGCCATGCGCGTCGAGCTTGTCGATGATCGCGGTCCACTGTGCAGGTATCACATAGGCTGCCGGCGGCGTGATCGACAGATCCGGCAACAGCCCGTTCCAGTTCCGGATCGCGTAGTCCCTTGGCTGGCGCGGGTCGTACTGGATCCAGTGGCTGTTGGAAATATCGCTGTGCGAAAGGGTGAACGCGTAGCCCTTGAGCTCGAATGGGGTGGACTGCGGATCCGGCTTGAACGTCAGCGCCACGCGCGCCTGCGCATCGTGGGCGCGGGCGATGGTGTCGGCATCGGCCTTGGCGGTGGCGGCGAGCAGCGCGGCCGGATGCCGGCCGATCTGCTCCAGCATCAGCTCGACCAGGTCGTATACCGCATGCACACGGATTTCGTAGGACTTCAGCATGTGCGTCTCGATCAGCAGCGCCGGCCGGTTCTGCAGCGCCGCGTAGCCGGTGGAGAAGCGCGGGCCGGAACCGAAGTTCTCGATCCCCTTGCGCGGATCGCGGCCGTCCTTGAACTCCAGGTAGATCGAGGCCAGGTGGCCGCGCTGCTCATACGCCGGCATCGCATGATTGACGATCGCGTCGTGCTGCCACGCATCCACTGCCGGGTCGAGCTTGTGCGGATCCTCGGTGTACCAGGTCAGGTCGTATTGATAGTCGGCGCCGTCGGTGGTGTGCACGTCGATCAGGAAATCCGGCAACCAGCGCTGCCACAGTTTCAGCCACGCCAGCATCTCCGGCGCATCGGCCTTGACGTAATCGCGGTTGAGGTTGAGGTACTGCGACTGGCCACGGAAGCCCATGCTCTGCGGGCCGTTCTGGTTGATCCGGTGGTACGGCGAGGAGTTCTCGTGGCCGTCCACGCTGAACACCGGGATGTAGACCAGCACCAGGTGATCGAGCAGATGCGGATACTTGTGCGTGATGGCGATATCGCGCAGCAGCATCAGTCCGGCGTCCTTGCCCTCGATCTCGCCCGGATGGATGCCGGCCTGCAGCATGACCACGGGTTTGCCGGCCATGCGCGCGGCGGCGGGATCGAACGTGCCATCACCGCTGGCGATCACCACCGTCATCGGCCGGCCTTCCGGCGTGCTGCCGAACGTCGCCAGGTGAATCTTTCCCGGCGCGGCCTGCTGCAGCCGTTCGAGATAGGCCAGCGTGTCGGCGTAGCTGGGCGTGCTGCGGAACTGCGTGGCCTCGGCCGGGGTGATCCAGTCGGGTCGGTTCGAATCGTTGGCGCGGGACGTCATGGCGGCCACTCCCAACAGGGTGGATAGCAGGATGCGCGGCAGGCTGATGCGCGATGTCATGGTCGAGGTCATGGGCGATCCGCGGCGTCGTCATGGCGCAGCGCCGCCGGCGTGGCGGGCAGCGTGTCGGGCGCCACCGCACCGCCGGAAATGATGAACGCCATCGCCTGATCCATGGTCCAGTCGGTCGGCGTCAGCTCGTTCAGTGGCACCACTTCCAGATAACCGCCGGTGGGGTTCGGCGTCGTCGGGATGAAGACCGCAGCCATCTCGCGGCCGGTGTCGTCCTCGATCATCACCCGGGTGACGAAGCCGACCGCTTTCATGCCGCGCCGCGGAAACTCCACCAGCACCACCCGCTGCACGCCCGAAGGCTTGTTCTGCAGCACCGCCATCAGCTTCTTGGTGCCGCCGTAGATCGTCTGCACCACCGGGATGCGCGCCAGCAGGCCATCGAAGGCATTGATGAAGCGCTGGCCGATCACCCGGTTGGCCACGAAGCCGAGCAGGTAGAGCGCGCCGAGCGTGATCAGCAGCGCCACGATGAAGTTGAGCCATTCCGTGTTGAGTGTGGCCGCCGCATGCGGCGCCACCAGCGCCAGCGCGCCGAGCAGTGCGATCACCAGCGGCGCCCCGATCCCGGCCAGCATGCCCAGCACCAGTTTGAACACGGTCCAGGTCACCCATAAGGGAATGAAGGTGAGCAGGCCGGTCAGCAGGTAGCGTTTGAGGCGCAGGGGGCGCATGGGGGATCCGGTGGGGTTGGTTTGGGGGATTTCGCATTGTAGGGGAGGGTGGTGGGTGTGCTGTGGCTTGGGTCCCTCACGTGGCCGCCATTTCAGCGGAGACCGTACCGCCCCAAGTCGTCATTCCGGCGAAGGCCGGGGGAGTTTTTCAACAGCGAAGCTGGTCATCGCACTTGCGCTTTAGCCTTCAGCGAAGAGGTTTCGTCTGCCTGCGGCAGCCGAGTCCCTTTCTCTCGCTTGCCCGAGAGAAAGGAACCAAAGAGAGGGGCACCCCGCTTGGCGCTTGCCGGGCTTCGCCCGACAAGTCCGTGAGCTGGGGCCGGGCTTTTCGACAGGACTCCTGTCCTGGCGAAAAGGCATCGGCATCCATGCC
>DAIMGD010000217.1:0-4390 GCA_036724165.1 Rhodanobacter sp. | reverse complement strand
GCGACAGCTGGAACCAGTCGCGGCAGGTCACCCGGTTGCCGCTCCAGTTGTGGAAATATTCGTGCGCCACCACGGCCTCGACATGCCGGTATTCGTCGTCGGTGGTCGAGTCCGGATCGGCCAGCAGGCACTTTGCATTGAAGATATTGAGACCCTTGTTCTCCATCGCGCCCATGTTGAAGTCATGCGTGGCGACGACGTGGAACACGTCCAGGTCGTAGTTGCGGCCGTAGGCCTGTTCGTCCCAGCGCATCGAGCGTTCCAGCGCGTCCATCGCGTAATCGCAGCGATCGATCGCGTCGGCTTCGGCCCAGATCTTCAGTTGCACCGCGCGGCCGTCGGCGGTGACGTAGTCGCGTTCGATCCTTTCCAGCCGGCCGGCGACCAGCGCAAACAGATAGCTCGGCTTCGGATGCGGATCGACGAAACGCGCCCAGTGCCGGCCGCCTTCCAGTTCACCGGCGCCATCCGGATTGCCGCCGGCCAGCAGCACCGGGAAGCGTGCGCGGTCGGCGCGCAGGGTCACCGTATAGCGCGACTGCACATCGGGCCGGTCAGGGAAGAAGGTGATGTGACGGAAACCCTCGGCCTCGCACTGGGTCAGCAGGAAACCAGCCTCGCGCGAGCCGGACAGATACAGGCCCTCAAGCGCGGTGTTCGCGGCCGGCCGCAGCCGCACGCAGGTTTCCAGCACGCTGCCATCGCGGGCGCCATCGACTTCCAGCGCAGTGCCGACGTAACGGTAGGCGGTGGCAGGCAGCTGCTGACCGTCGAGGCTGATGGAGAGCAACTGCAGATTCTCGCCATCCAGCAGCAGCGGCCCATCCTGCGACGGGTCGCGCCGCAGCAGCAGCCGCGCGGAGACCTCGCTGGCATCGATGCCGAGGTCGAAATCCAGTTCGACCGCCTCGACCCGCCACGCGGGCGCGTGGTAGTCACGGAGGCGGATCAGTGCAGGAGCTTGCTCCGAGAGTGCGTGCATGGGCAGGGCAATGGGGTGGGGACGGTCAGGCTAACATGGGGCAATTCAACGGCAGGAGAATTCCGTGATGTCACCGGAAGCGACGCGCTATACCGCCGAGCGGTCGACGCTGGACCAGCAGCCCATCGTGGTGCTGACCGATCATCTGGACAACCGGCGATTGCGCATCGCCTGTCATGGCGCGGCGCTGCTCAGCTTCGAGGTAGCGGTGGCCGGCGACCTGCACGATTTCGCCGATGGCTATCGCGATGCTGCCGAGGTGGCCCATCGCCCCGGCTCGCGCTTCGCGATCATGGTGCCGTTTGCCGGGCGCATTGCCGATGCGCGCTACAGCTTCGACGGCCAGCCGCAGGATCTGCAACCCGGCGTGGTCGGCAGCGCGCGGGCCAGCCGGCACGGCTTCGTGCGCGATGCGGATTTCGCCATCGCCACACTCCACGCGGATGACCAGGGCGCGAGGGTGACCCTGGCTACGACCGCGATCCGCCCTCAGCCGGGCTATCCGCATGCAGTCGATCTCGGCGTGACATTCGCCCTGGACGCCGGCGGCCTCACGCTGGAGGCAGCGATGCGCAATGTCGGCGACAGCGTGGCACCGTGTTTCTTCGGCTGGCATCCGTACTTCCGGTTGGCCGCCAGCACGGTCGACGGCTGGCAACTGCAGATTCCCGCGCAGACGCTGATCAGCACCGATGCGGATCTCATCGCCCTGTCCGGCGCGGCCGCCTATGTGGCGCTGGACTATGCGCCGGCACTGGATTTCCGCCAGCCGCGGCTGCTCGGCGAGAGTGTGCTTGACCACGAGTACAGCGGTCTGAACGCCGATGCCGATGGGCGCATGCGCACGCGCCTGCGCGATCCATCCAGCGGGCTGGGCCTTGCGGTGTGGCAGGAGCATGGGGTGATGCATGCGTTCACCGCCGATACGCTCACTCGCGATGCACGCCGTGCGATCGCGCTGGAGCCGATGGAGTGCATGGCCAACGCGTTCAACCGGCCCGATTGCGCCGAGGCGATCCGGCTGGAGCCGGGGGCCGAGCGCCGTTTCCGTTGCGGTGTGGAGATCGAGTTGCCATGAACATGTCGCCGGATGCCTTGCCCGGTTTCGAACAGATCCGCGATGCCGCCGCGCGGATCGCGCCGCACGCACAGGTGACCCCGGTGCTGCGCAGCGCGGTGCTGGACGCCCTGAGTGGTGCCGAGCTGCATTTCAAATGCGAGAACCTGCAGCGCGGCGGCGCCTTCAAGTTCCGCGGCGCCTGCAATGCGGTGTGGGCGCTGAGCCAGGCACAGGCCGCGTGCGGCGTGGTGACGCATTCCTCCGGCAACCACGGCAATGCGCTGGCGCTGGCGGCGGCGATGCGCGGCATCGCCGCGCATGTGGTGGTGCCGGAGGGCGCGGTGCGCGCGAAGCTGCAGGCGATCGAGCGCGCCGGGGCGATCCTGCATCGCTGCGCGCCGACCCAGGCGGCGCGCGAAGCGATGGTGATCGAGGTGCAAAACGCCACCGGCGCGACGCTGGTGCACCCGTATGCCGACACCATGGTGATGGCCGGCCAGGGCACGCTCGCGCTGGAGTTGCTGCATCAGGCGACCGCGCTGGATGCGTTGATCACCCCGGTCGGCGGCGGCGGTCTGGCCAGCGGCGTGGCGATTGCCGCGCATGCGATCGATCCCGGACTGGCGCTGTTTGGCGCCGAGCCCCGGGGCGCCGACGATGCCGCGCAATCGCTGGCGCAGCACAGGCGGATCACCACGGTGGTACCCGACACGATCTGCGATGGCCTGCGCGCGCTGGTCGGCGAACGCAATCTGGATGCCTTGCGCACCCACCACGTGGACGTGATCACCGTCAGCGACGCGGAAACCATTGCCGCGATGCAGCTGCTGTGGTCGGAGCTGAAACAGCTGGTGGAAGTGTCCAGCGCCACCGTGCTGGCGGCGATCCTCCAGCAACGCGAGCGCTTTGCCGGTCGCCGCGTCGGTGTGGTGCTGACCGGCGGCAATGTGGACCTGCAGGCGTTGCCCTGGAGCTAGCCCAGCGCGGTCCCGGTCGCCGCGGCGTCGCTGCCGGCCGGGATCGCCTCGTCAATGGTTTGCACCGCTGGCGCGTGGGTGAACGCATGCAGATCCAGCTGGCTGACCGGAATCGGCCGGTAGTCTTCGCCGAAGGCCACTTCACCCGGTCGCCAGCCCTCGATGCGGCGCACCGCGCCCCAGAAGCGCCTCAGCGCGGCCCAGTGCAGGCCGACCAGGCCGTAGTTGTTGTCCGCATCGACGACCGGATCGCCCACGCCGGTCGGTCGCGGCGCCATGCCATACAGCGACGTGCCGAACAGCACGTCCCAGATCGAAAGCACCTGGCCGTAGTTGCAGATGTGCAGGGTCGGTCGCTCCGGATCGACCAGCATGTGGTGCAGCCGATGGAACTTCGGATCGACGAAGACCCGCTCGAACACTCTGCCGAAGCCGATGCGCGTATTCGTATGCGAGAAGTTCTGCACCAGTTCGCCGATCAGCATCAGCCAGGCGAACTGATCCGGATCCACGCCGATCACCAGGCCCACGGTGGCCAGGATCATCGACTGGATGAAACCGTCAACGAGGCTGCCGCGATCGTTGGTCCAGCAGCTCATCTGGCGCGTGCTGTGATGCATGCTGTGCAGCGCCCACCACCACGGGATCGCGTGCTGGGTGCGGTGCATCCAGTAGTAAACGAAGTCGTAGACCACGTAATAGACCGCGAACAGCACGTACGGATGCTGGTTGAACCACGGCAGCCAGTGCGTCAGTGCCAGTGGCGAGCCGGTGCTCGAGGTGGCGCTGTCGGTGCCGCCAAACAGATGGCTGAACGGAGTCAGCACCAGATAGGTGAACAGCGGGAAGATGCCCAGCAGCATCAGCAAGGTGTAGTTGCGATCGACCAGGGTCAGCTTGCGATCGGTCCACCGCTCGGCGGGGAACCAGCTTTCCAGCGGGCGGAAGATCAAGCCGATGATGCTCATCTGCAGCGCCGCGATCAGCAGCGCCGCGGCAATCTCATGCGGATCACCGGCCAGGCCGTCCAGACGCAGCGCACCCAGCAACGGGACCACCGCATGGGTACTCAGCCAGCTGACCGCGTGGGCCCACCATTGGGACAGATCGAACATCGGCAACTCTTCGGATTCGACAGCGGCATATCATATCGCCGCGCGAAAGCCCGCACGCTGAATGACCGTCAAGCGCGCCGCCGGACGCCCACCCCGCTGACCGCGACCAATCCCAGCAGCACCAGCGCAATGCCGAACATTTCCATCAACGACGGCTGCTCGTGCAGGATCAGCCACGCGAGCAGCACGCTGACGATCGGCACGCCGAGGCTGCACAGGCTGGCGACAGTCGTGGGCAGCCGCTGCAGCACGGTCG
>DAIMGD010000216.1:0-4431 GCA_036724165.1 Rhodanobacter sp. | reverse complement strand
CGCCAGTCAGGCCTGTCACGCGCCGACATCGAAGCGGCGGCGGCGGTCTACGCCAACGCCGAACGCGTGATCGTCGCCTATGGCATGGGCGTCACCCAGCACAGCCACGGCACCGAGAACGTGCAGCAGATCGCTAACCTGCTGCTGATGCGCGGCAACATCGGGCGCGCAGGCGCCGGCATCTGTCCGGTGCGCGGGCATTCCAATGTGCAGGGCGATCGTACTGTCGGCATCACCGAGAAGCCCGATGCCGCGCTGCTCGATGGCATCCGCAAGCGCTTCGGATTCGAAGCGCCGTCGAAGCATGGTCACGATGCGGTGGCAGCGGTCAAGGCGATCCGCGACGGCCGCTCGAAGGTGCTGATCTGCCTCGGCGGCAATCTCGCCGTGGCGATGTCCGATCCGCAGGCGACCTTCGCCGCGATGGGCAAGCTCGATCTCGCCGTGCACATCGCCACCAAGCTCAACCGCTCGCACCTGATCCTGGCGCGTGAGTCGATCATCCTGCCTTGCCTCGGCCGTACCGAACTCGACCTGCAGGCCGGCGGTTTTCAGTCGGTGACGGTGGAGGATTCCATGTCGATGGTGCATGCCTCGCAGGGCCGCCTGAAACCTGCCGGGCCATTATTGCGATCCGAGCCGGCCATCGTCGCGATGATGGCGATGGCCACCCTGCCCGACTCCAGAGTGGACTGGCAGGCCATGATCGACGACTACGATCGCATCCGCGATGCGATCGAGGCGGTGTTCCCGATCTTCGCGCGTTACAACGAACGCGTGCGCGAGCCTGGCGGTTTCCGCCTGCATATCGCCGCGTCCGAGCGCGAATGGGCCACACCGGACAAGCGTGCACACTTCCTGGTCGCCAGGGGTTTGGAGGAGGACGCGCCCGCACCTGAGGGCGCACTCACGCTCACCACGGTGCGCGCGCACGACCAGTACAACACCACGATCTACGGCATGGACGACCGCTATCGCGGCATCACCGGCCGGCGCGACGTGATCTTCATCCATCCGCGGGATCTCGCCGCCCGTGGCCTGCAGCACGGTGATCGCATCGATGTCGAAGCCATCGGCCGCAACGCCGACGGCGCGCCGCGCGTGATCCGCGGCTACACCGCCGTCGCCTACCCGATCGCCGAAGGTTCGGTCGCCATGTATTACCCGGAAGGCAATGCACTCATCGCGCTGGAGAACCACGACGCCCGTTCCGGCACGCCGTCGTACAAGTCGGTGGCGGTGAGGATCGTGGCTGCCGCCAGCGCCGCGTGATTCCTGCCCTCTTGTGCCCAGGCGAAGTGGCTGCCTCCGATCCGACGGTCTACATTGTTGATCAGGAGCGGCAGCGCTGCGCCCGCTTCAAACGACGGAAAGCGTGCGCTCACGCCTGGCCGGTTTGATGTTCCAGCCAGTGCGCGATCGGTGCCGGATGGCCCAGCAGATAGCCCTGCCCCATCTCGCAGCCCATCGCCAGCAGGGCGTCGCGCTGGGCCCGGGTTTCGATGCCTTCGGCAATCACATGGATGTCCAGCGCGCGCGCCAGCGCGAGGATCGCCGCCACCACCGTGGTGCTGTTGGTATTGCTGCTCTTGTCCAGTTCCTGCACGAAGGCCTTGTCGATTTTCAGCATGCGCAACGGCAGTGAATGCAGGTAACTGAGCGACGAATAGCCGGTGCCGAAATCATCCAGCGCGGCACCCACGCCGACCATGCGCAACCGTTCCAGCGTGGCGCGCACGCGATCCGGATCGTCCAGCAACGAACCCTCGGTGACTTCCGCGACCAGCCGCGTGGGCGACAGGCCGGTGCGCTCGAGCAACTGCAGCAGGCTGCGATCGAAATCGTGGTGGCTGAGATGCAGCGCCGAGACGTTGAAGGTGAGAAACACCGACTCGTCGTGCAGCAGCGAGATCCGTTCGCAGGCCAGCTCGAACAGGCGCCAGTCGATCGCTTCGATGTTTCCGCTGTCCTGGGCAATCTTGATGAAGTCCGCCGGCTTGAGCACTCCACGCTGCGGATGGTTCCAGCGGATCAATGCCTCGTAGCCGACCACGTGGTCGTCTTCAAGACGATGGATGGGCTGAAAATAGGGTTCGAACTGATCCAGCAGCAGCGCCTGACGCAACTCGCCTTCCATGGTCAGCACGTCGACCACATTCTTTGCCAAGGTTTCGTCGAACAGTTCGAAGCGCTTGCGCCCCAGCTCCTTGGCCCGATACAGGGCGATGTCAGCGTCGCGCAGCATTTCGTCGGCGTTCTGATAGCTGGGATCGCCGAAGGCAATGCCAACGCTGACCGAGGGCTCCAGCTCCTTGCCGGCAATCTGCAGCGGCATGCCCATGGCCTGCAGCACGCGCTCGGCCACATGCGTGGCGGCCATGGGCACCTCGATATTCTCCAGCAGGATTGCGAACTCGTCGCCGGACAACCGCGCCACCACGTCGGGTTCGCGCACGCAACTGAGCAGGCGCGTGGAGATCGCCTTCAGGAAGGTATCGCCGGCAAGATGCCCGAGGCTGTCGTTGATCACCTTGAAGCGGTCCACATCCAGATACAGCAGCGCGCAACGGCGCTGCGGCTCGCGTTGCATCAGCGCCAGCACGCGGTCGAGCCGGTCGCGCAGCAAGCCACGGTTCGGCAGCCCGGTCAGCGGGTCGTGCATGATCTGGTGCTTGAGCTGGTGCTGGATCTGTTCGCGTTGTGCAATCTGCTGACGCAGTTCCTGGGTGCGCTCCTCCACCCGCTGCTCCAGTTGCGCATTCGCCTGCTGCAGCGTTGCCGCAGAACGGCGCCGATAGATGCTGTTGGCGATCTGCAACGCGGCGAAGCTCAGCAGCTCCTGGTCGGCGCCGCTGTAGACGACGGCCTCGGTGTAGCTCTGTACCACCACCAGACCGATCACTTCGTCGGCGACCCGCAACGGCACACCCAGCCAGCACAGCGCATATCGGCCGATCCGGTCCAGGTCGATCTCGCCCAGCTCGGCCAATCGAAGGATGTGCACCTGGAAACCCAGCAGCGGTCTGCCATGGCGCAACACGTATTCGCTCAGGCCGCGCCCGAGCGGGCGTCTGGCCGTGCGTCGTACGCCGCCGTCCACGTAATACGGAAACACCAGCGACTGCCGGTCCTCGGAAAGCAGCGCGATGAAGAAATTCTCCGCATTGAGCAGTTCGCCGACCGCTGCATGCACGCGTTCGTAGAACTCACCCTCGTCGATGTCCGCGGTCGCCAGCTGGGCCAGGTGAAACAGCGTCGCCTGCAACCGTTCGGCGCGCTGGCGTTCCAGCACTTCCTGCTGCAGTCCCTGGTTGGCTTCGGCCAGTTCGAGCGTGCGTGTCTGCACGCGCTGTTCCAGCTCATCCTTGGTCTGCTTGCGCTCCAGTGCCGTCAGGATGTGGCTGCCGACGAATTCCAGCAGGGCCCGATCCTCGTCAGTGAAGGCAATCCCCTCTTTGTAACTCTGCACCACCAGCGCACCGTGCACCTGGCCATCGCGCACCATCGGCACGCCGAGCCAGTCGACGCTGTACGGGCCGCTGATCGAGATCGGGCCATTGATCTGCTTGCGCAACTGTTCACCGCTGCCCATCAGCGGCTTGCCTCCCGTCAGCAGGTGCCAGGTCAGCGTATGGCGGCGCGCATCAAGCAACTCCTCACCGGCGTCATCGGGACTTTCGGTATCCTCCACATCCGCGAAATAGAGAAAGCGCATCGTGCCGCGCTCCGGATCGTGCCGCACGATGAAGAAATTCTCGGCATACATCAGGCTGCTGACGATCTTGTGGATGCCGCGCAGCAGTTTCGGCATGTCCAGATCCGAACCCGCCAGATCGGCAATCGTGAACAGCGCGCTCTGCAGGTTCTCCGAACGCTCAAGCTGCCGGTGCGAGTCCTGCAGGTCGACCAGCTCCAGCACCTGCTGCAGGCGCTGGCTGGCCATGGCCAGCAGCCATTCGAGCGCGTCGCGCAACGGCTGTGCCTTCTGCCCGGAAGAAAAGTGCAATACCAGCACGATCTGTTCGCGCGGCAAGACCCGCCAGGCAGCACGCCGGCCATCGGTGCTCAGACAAAGCCCGTTGCCGTCCAGCGCGCGCTGCGCCCACGCCGCCTCCTCGGGCATCACCGTCGCGTGGTAGTTGCGCGGCTTGACGCCGCCGCCCCACAGCAAGGTCGACAACTCGCAACCTGGCAACGACCCGGCCAGGTCCACGATCACGCCGCCGACTTCCGCTGGCGTGGTCGCCTTGATCAACCGGTTCAGCCATACCCGCTCTTCCGTCGCCGCGGACGGCATCGAATCGGGCTTGTAGGGCTGTCTCCTCACAAGAATGCACACTATCCAAGCGGCTGGTATGTATTTCTTAGCACAAATACCGTGAATGTCATCGTCCAGTCGTGGCCGCGGCTTCAACGCTGCTATGGCGGCCC
>DAIMGD010000215.1:0-4463 GCA_036724165.1 Rhodanobacter sp. | reverse complement strand
AAGTCACCAAGCGCTTCGGCGCCGATCACGGCCACAGCTACGTCAACGGCGTGCTCGACAAGCTGGCCGGCGAACTGCGCGCGACCGAGAAGCGGGGCTGATGTCGGTTTCGGCGACCGCACTACCATCGACCGCGCCGGTGCCGGTGATCGACACCGACCGGCTCAGGCTGCGCGCCCATCGGGCGGATGATTACGCCACCTGCATGGCGATCTGGTCCGATCCCGAGGTGATCCGCCATATCGGTGGTCGTCCGTTCACTGCCGAGGAAGTCTGGAAGCGCCTGCTGCAATACGCCGGGCTGTGGAGCCTGCTTGGCTACGGCTACTGGGCGGTCGAGGAAAAAGCCAGCGGCCGTTATGTCGGCGATATCGGCTATGCCGATTTCAAGCGCGAGCTGAAGCCATCGCTGCACGGCATGCTGGAATTCGGCTGGGTGCTGGCTCCGCATGCGCACGGCAAGGGCTATGCGAGCGAAGCCGTGGCGGCGATCAGCGGCTGGGGTCAGGCGCATTTTCCCGAACGGCGCATCGTGTGCATCATCTCGCCCGAGAACCTGCCCTCGATCCGGGTCGCGCAGAAAGCCGGGTTTCGCCTGTGTCAACAGGCGGTCTACCACGACAGTCCGACCCTTGTTTTTTCCCGCTAGCAAGCTTTTCCTGCGGACGATCCGTTGATGGAATTCGACCTGATCGAACTGATTCGCCGGCACACGGCGCAGCCACGCGACGACGTGCGCATCGACATTGGCGATGACGCCGCGGTGCTTGCCATACCGGCCGGGCAGGAGCTTGCCGTGGCGATCGACACCCTGGTCGATGGCGTGCATTTTCCGCTCGGCACGGCTGCAGCCGATATCGGCTGGAAGGCGCTGGCGGTGAACCTGTCCGATCTCGCGGCCATGGGCGCGAGCCCGGCGTGGGCGCTGCTGGCGCTGACCTTGCCATCCGCTGACGCCACTTTCGTCGAGGGTTTCGCCGAGGGCTTTGCCAAGCTGGCGCAGCCGCACCGACTCGCGCTGGTCGGCGGTGACACCACGCGCGGACCACTTTGCATCAGCGTGGCCGTGCATGGTTTCGTACCGCCAGGCCAGGCGCTCACTCGCGCCGCTGCGCGCGCCGGCGATGCGGTGCTGGTCACCGGTACCTTGGGTGATGCGGCAGCCGGGCTGCATGCCCTGCAGCATCCATCGCGCGATGACGACAGCCGCGCCGACCTGCGCGATTTCCTCATCGAGCGACTCCATCGTCCCACGCCACGCCTGGCTGCCGGTGCCGCCTTGCGTGGACAGGCGAGCGCCTGCATCGATGTTTCCGATGGCCTGCTTGCGGATCTGGGACACATCTGCCGCGCCAGTGGCGTGGGCGCGGAAATCGACGCGGCGTTGCTGCCGCGCTCGTCGGCGCTGATGGCATGGTATGACGAAGCCAGCGCGCTGCAGTTTGCGTTGAGCGGCGGCGATGACTACGAACTCTGTTTCACCGTGCCGGCGCAGCGGCTGGCCGACGTGCAGTCGGACCTTGCGCGGATCGGCTGCGGCGCGACGCGGATCGGCCGCATCGTCGAAGGCAGCGGTGTGCGTGTGCGCACGGCCGATGGCGCGTCGCTCGGCAGCGAACGTCAGGGCTGGGAGCACTTCGCTTGAATGCGAAAAAAAACCTGAGCGTCGAGCAACGCCGCGCGTTGCTGGCAACCCCTGCCGGCTGGCTCGCCTGTGGCTTCGGCTCGGGTCTCGCGCCGGTGGCGCAGGGCACGTTCGGTTCACTGGCCGCACTGCTGCCGTGGCTGCTGCTGCGCGAACTGCCATTGCCGATTTATCTGGCCGTGCTGCTGCTCGGCTTTGCCGTCGGTGTGTGGGCATGCGACATCGCTGGCCGCGCACTCGGCGTGGACGATCACCGCAGCCTGGTGTGGGATGAATTCATCGGTCAGTGGATCGCGCTGCTCCCGCTGCTGATACCAGGTTTGCTCCCGGCCAGCGGCCTCGCCTGGTGGATGCTGCTGGCCGGCTTCGCGCTGTTCCGCCTGTTCGACGTGTGGAAGCCGTGGCCGATCAGCTGGCTCGACCGGTATCTGAAAGGCGGCATGGGCGTGATGATCGACGACGTGGTCGCCGGCATCTTCGCCGCGATCGTGCTGGCGCTGGGGTTGCACTATCTCATTTTGAGGTAAGCGCAGCGATGCTGGATAGCTGACGCTGGCGCGTCAGATGGCAGCCCATGCGTTCGAGGATTGGACGCGGCACAGCCACTATTGGCATGCTGGCG
This sequence comes from Rhodanobacter sp., assembly GCA_036724165.1. Lineage (GTDB taxonomy): Bacteria > Pseudomonadota > Gammaproteobacteria > Xanthomonadales > Rhodanobacteraceae > Rhodanobacter. Next base: position 2,196 of record DAIMGD010000215.1, on the reverse strand, counting down.
ATCTTCCCCATTTCAGGAGCAGCCCCATGCAATACCGCCGCCTTGGCAAGACCGGTCTGCAACTTTCCGCGCTGTCGTTTGGCGCCTGGGTCACGTTCGGCAAGCAGGTGGGCCGCACGCAGGCGCGCGAGCTGCTGGCACTGGCGCACGATCGCGGCGTCAACTTCTTCGACAATGCCGAGACCTACAACAATGGCGTGGCCGAGCAGGTGATGGGCGATGTGCTGGCCGACCTGCGCTTCCCGCGCGACAGTTACTGCGTGTCCAGCAAGGTGTTCTTTGGCGCGGTCGATCATCCGCTGCCGACCCAGCGCGGGCTGTCACGCAAGCATGTGATGGAGGCTTGCCAACAGGCACTGCAGCGTCTGCGCGTCGATTATCTGGATCTGTATTTCTGCCATCGGCCCGATCCGGATACGCCGATCGAGGAAACCGTGGCGGCGATGGATACGCTGATTCGCCAGGGCAAGGTGCTCTATTGGGGCACCAGTGAGTGGCCGGCCGAGGCGATCCACGAGGCGCATCGGATCGCCAAGGAAAATCACCTCTATGCGCCGGTGATGGAACAGCCGCAATACAACCTGCTGCATCGCGAACGGGTGGAGGTGGAATACGCGCCGCTGTACGAAGCCTACGGCATGGGCACCACGATCTGGTCGCCGCTGGCGTCCGGTCTGTTGAGCGGCAAGTACAACGACGGCGTGCCGGCGGATTCGCGACTGACCCAGCCGGGTTACGAATGGCTGCGCGAGAGCGTGCTGGGCGATGGCAATGAGCGCATCGACAAGGTGCGTGCATTGCAGCCGATCGCCGACGAACTGGGCGTCAACCTGGCGCAGCTGGCGATCGCCTGGTGCCTGCTCAATCCACACGTCTCAACGGTGATGCTCGGCGCCAGCCGGCGCGAACAGCTGGAACAGAACCTGGATGCGCTGGAGCTGCTGCCGCGACTGGATGCGGGCATCGCTGAACGCATCGAACAGGTTGTTCGCAAGCATTGAGCTGACGTTTTGAGCATGGGCAAGCGGGAATCAGTTGACAGTTAAATGAGAATCATTATTATTTGTATGTCCTTGACTCCCTGTGGAATCTGCCATGTCGACACCCGCGTTCTCCCTCACCCATCCGCTGCAACCGCTGGCGCAAGAGCAGCGACGGCTGCCAGCGATGCCGACGACCGTCAGCGTGCCGCGGCATATCAGCAGCCAGCTGCTGCTGGAAGGCGCGCGCGAACTGGTGATCCGGCATCAGGGGGGCGAGTACCACCTGCGCCTTACCCGCAACGACAAATTGATCCTGACCAAGTAATCAGCCACGACGGCGGCATTCCGCCGATGTCGGCATCCATGTGATTCCATCACGCCTGTCGCCAGTGCGGCCTGTCTTGGCGCCAGCTGGGCCGTATTGCCGGAGGTGAATGATGTTCAGTCCATTCCAGTGGCTGCAGCACAGGCACGCACATGTCACTGCTGCGGCGGTGAATCGGCGCTGTCTGCGCTTTTCGCCGGTGTTGCTGTTCGATGCGTTACCCGCGCTGGGCAGCGTGCTCTACGTGCCGATGCGATCGTGCTCGTCAAACATAGGCGCGTTGCCACGAGGCCTGCTGGTCGAGGCAGCGTCACTGGCCCCGCTGTTGGTGACCCGCTGGCTGGTGGCCGCCAGCGCGATCACGGTCGACGGGCCGCGCGAGTGGATCGACTGCATCGAGGGCGAAGGCCGGCTGGGTGCGCGGTTTCATCTGCTGCCGGACACCGACTACCTCGCCTGGGATGGGTTGCTGGCCCGCGGCGAATGGATCGATGTGCCCACGCCGGCACCGACGCCGCAAACCAGTCGGCCGCTCGGGGCACACGTACTGCGATTCCACACGCGTCGACTGGCTGGCCTGCAGGTACTCGGCACGCATGCGGACGCTGGGCAGGTATCGTCGTTGAGCCGGCGTCTTGCCGAACGGATTGCCCGTGCCGAAACCCTACTGCTGTGTCCGGGGCCGAACCACTGAGCCGGTGGCGCAGGCGTTCGTCCGACTGTCCGTGGGTTGTCCGCGGACAGTCGTGTGCGTTCCACACTGCATTGCAAGTCATTGAAACAAATGGGCTCATCTGAAAGTTTCCGCATGGCACACGGATTGCAAAGATCCGTGTGCAACCGCGCTGTACGCGGTCAGGAACGGCATGATGATTCGCGATACTTCCG
>DAIMGD010000214.1:0-4466 GCA_036724165.1 Rhodanobacter sp. | reverse complement strand
TGTTCCAGCAGACCCAGATGCAGGTGACGTTCGGCATCAACATGGTCGCGCTGCTCGATGGCCAGCCGAAGCTGCTGAACCTCAAGGACATCCTGGAGGCGTTCATCCGGCATCGCCGCGAGGTGGTGACCCGCCGCACGATCTTCGAACTGCGCAAGGCACGTGCCCGTGCGCATATCCTCGAAGGCCTGACCGTCGCGCTGGCCAACATCGACGAGATGATCGAGTTGATCAAGACCTCCGCGTCGCCGGCCGAAGCGCGCGAGCGCATGGTTGCGCGGCACTGGGAAGCCGGCATGGTGCGCGCACTGCTTTCGGCCACCGGTGCCCATGCATCGCGGCCGGAGGAAATGGATCCGCGTGATGGCCTTAAGGACGATGGCTACCAGTTGTCCGAGGCACAGGCGCTGGAAATCCTGGCGATGCGTCTGCATCGCCTGACCGGCCTGGAGCAGGAAAAGCTTTCCGACGAATACCGGCAGATCCTCGAAACCATCCGCGGCCTGATCGAGATCCTGGAGAACCCCGAGCGTCTGCTGGAAGTGATCCGCGGCGAACTCGAGGCGGTCAAGGCCGAGTTCGGCGATGCACGACGCACCGAGATCCAGCATTCGCAGGAAGACCTCAACGTACTCGACCTGATCGCGCCGGAGGACATGGTGGTCACGCTGTCGCATACCGGTTACATCAAGCGCCAGCCGGCCAGCACCTATCGTTCGCAGCGTCGCGGCGGCAAGGGTCGTTCGGCTTCTGCCTTGAAGGAAGAGGATGTCGTCGAGCGGCTGTGGGTGGTCAACACGCACGACACCCTGCTGACCTTCACCAGCACCGGCCGGGTTTACTGGCTCAAGGTTTATCAGATACCGGAAGCGGGCTCGGGTGCGCGCGGCAAGCCGATCGTCAACCTGCTGCCGCTCGGCGAGGGCGAAAAGGTACAGGCGGTGTTGCCGATCCGCGAGTACAGCGAAGACCGCTTCGTGTTCTTCGCGACGAAGCAGGGCACCGTCAAGAAAACCCCACTGAATGAATTCGCGTTCCAGCTGCAGAAAGGCAAGCTCGCGATCAGGCTCAACGAGAGTGATGCGCTGGTCAATGTGGAGCTCACCGACGGCAACAGCGACATCCTGTTGTTCGCTTCCAACGGCAAGGTCAATCGTTTTGACGAGAACACCGTGCGTTCGATGGGGCGCACTGCCGCCGGCGTGCGCGGCATGCGACTGGCCAAGGATGCGCATGTGGTCTCGCTGATCGTCGCCGCGGAAGGCGACATCCTCACCGCAACCGAACGCGGCTACGGCAAGCGTACCCAGCTCGTCGAGTTCACCAAGAAGGGCCGTGGTACCCAGGGTGTGATCGGCATCCAGTGTTCCGAGCGCAATGGCGCACTGGTGGCGGCAGCCCAGGTCACCGAGGCGCACGAGCTGATGCTGATCTCCAACCAGGGCACGCTGGTGCGCACCCGCGTCGCGGAAGTCTCGCAGCTCGGCCGCAATACCCAGGGTGTCACGCTGATCCGCTTGCCTGCCGACGAAACGCTGGTCAGCGTGATGCGGCTGGATGCGCAAGAGGACAACGGCGAGGACGCGGAGATCGTCGATACCATCGTGCCTTCCGGTGACGACAGTTCCGACGCGGTTGAAGCGACACCGACCGAAGAATGAGCCCGATGGCGTTCTGAATGAAAAGCCCCGGCCATGTCGGGGCTTTTCATTCTGGTGAGGCGTGCGTTACTGGGCGATCGCCGTCAGCATCGCCTCGGCGCTGGAAACGCGGAATTCGCCCGGCGCCTCGATATGCAGCAGGCGCACCACGCCATCTTCCGCATACAGCGCAAAGCGACGCGCGCGCAGCCCCATGCCGAACGATGTGCCGTCCAGTTCAAGCCCCAGCGCACGCACAAAGTCGGCATTGCCATCCGCCAGCATCAGCAGGCCGGCAGGTACATGTTGCGATTCGGCCCAGGCACGCATGACATGCCCGTCGTTGACGGCCAGGCACATCAGTTCGATGTCGCGGCTGCGGAAGTCTTCGAAGTGCCGTACATAGCCAGGCAGGTGCTTGTTCGAGCAGGTGGGGGTGAAGGCGCCCGGCACGGCGAACAGCAGCACGTTCTTCCCGGCGAACAAGTCACTGGTGTTGCGCTGCGCCGTATCGCCACCGTCGATGACGGTAATCTTTGCGTCCGGCAGGTTTTGTCCGATCTGGATACTCATGGGCATGCCATCGAGAGGGAGCGCCGATGCTAGCAGCCCCCTTGGCTTCCACGCGTCGTCTTGAATCAACCCGCTCCAGCGCCTATTTCATGAGTCTGTGCTTGTGACAGAACGAACCGTGGTGGATCATCATTCGCCCCGATACCCGGCACTTTGGAGTGGCAGTGGAATTCAAAGATTATTACGACATCCTTGGCGTGAAGCCGGAGGCGAGCGAGGCCGAGATCAAGGCGGCGTATCGCAAGCTGGCACGCAAGTACCACCCGGACAAGAACAAGGAAGCCGGCGCCGAGGAAAAGTTCAAGGCTGCCAACGAGGCCAACGAGGTACTCAAGGACGCCGAGAAGCGCCGTGCCTACGATCAGGTGCGTGCCGGTGGCTACCGCCAGGGTGAGCAGTTTCGTCCGCCGCCGGGATGGCAGGGTCAGAGCCAGGGTTTTGGCGACGGTGGTGACGGTGACTTCAGTGATTTTTTTGAAAGCCTGTTCGGCCGGGGTGCCGCGCCCGGCCAGCGCGGCCAGCCACGCCCGCGGCGTGGGCAGGATGTACAGGCGCACGTGCAGATCGACCTGCAGACAGCATTCGACGGCGGCCGCACGCGATTGGCAATGCGTGATCCGGCCGGTGGCGAGCGTGTGCTGGAAGTGAAGATTCCGGCCGGCATCAACCCCGGACAGGTGATCCGCCTTTCCGGACAGGGTCAGGGCGGCATGGCCGGTGGACCGAATGGCGACCTGCTGCTGGAAGTGGGCATTCACGACGATGCGCGTTTCCGCCTGGACGGCCGCAACGTGGTGCACGTGCTGCCGATTACCCCGTGGGAGGCGGCGCTCGGCGCGACCGTGCCGGTGCCGACGCTGGCCGGTACGGTGGATCTGCGCATACCCGCCGGTTCGCAATCGGGGCGCAAGCTGCGATTGAAGGGGCGTGGGATGCCGGGCACGCATCCGGGTGACCAGTTGGTGGAGCTGTCGATTCGTGTGCCGGAGGCAGAGACCGACGATCAGCGTGCCGCCTATGCAGCGTTGCGCGGACATTTTGAAGACTACGATCCGCGGCGTTGATCGGCGCTGGATCGTGAATGACAAACGGCGCCCATGGGCGCCGTTTGTTCGAGTCCGGATGATGGCAGGATCAGTCCGGTAAAAATTCCTTCAATGCCTTGAGCAGTTCCTCTTCCTTGATCGGCTTGGTCACATAGGCTTTGGCGCCCTGACGCATGCCCCAGACCTTGTCGGTCTCCTGATCCTTGGTGGTCACCAGGATGATCGGGATGTGCGCCGTATCGGCGTTCTTGCTGATCGTGCGGGTGGCCTGGAATCCGTTGAGGTTCGGCATCACCACATCCATCAGGATCAGATCGGGTTTCTCCAGCTTGGCCACTTCCACGCCGGCAGCGCCGTCTTCGGCCGAGAGGGTTTCATGCCCGAGTTTTTCAACGATCCGCTTGATACCCAGCAATTGAGACGGCGAATCGTCGACGATCAGGATGCGTGCCATAAAATGATAATTCCCAGCGAGTTTCGTTGATTCTAAGTCGTGACGGCGGTACTTCCAAGCACGGCTTCGTCAAACCATGCTTTCCATGCGAACCAACGTGCGGCCGAAGGAGTTGCCAGCGAGCATACCCTCAAACACCTCAGGCAGTTCATCGAGAGTGATTTCACGGGTGGCGATGCGCTCCAGATGTGGCGGTTTCCAGTCGCTGGCGAGGTGTTGCCAGATGTCATCGCGGATCGAGCGGGCGGTGCCAGCCGACGCGATGCCAAGCAGGCTGGCGCCGCGGATGATGAACGGCATGACGGTGCTGTCGAACGAAATACCGCCCGCGTTGCCGCAGATCGCCACGTTGCCATAAGGCGCCACCAGCGGCAGCAGGCCAGCCAGCATCGCGCCACCGACATTGTCCAGCGCGCCGCCGAAGCGAACCGAATCGATCGGCTTGCCGCTGAAGGCCAACTGATGGCGTTCAATGCAGTCGGTGGCGCCAAGCTCGCGCAGGAAATCGAAGTGATCGGCCTTGCCGCTGATCGCATGCACCGCATAGCCAGCGCGCGTGAAGATGTCGATCGCGAGCATGCCGACACCGCCGCTGGCACCGGTTACCGCGATCGGACCGAGCGCCGGCGTCTGTCGGTTGTCCTGCATGCGCAGCAGCGCCAGCGCGGCAGTAAAACCGGCGGTGCCGAGAATCATGCTTTCACGCAGGCTCAGCCCTTTCGGCAGCGGAATCGCCCAGCATGCATCCAGCCG
>DAIMGD010000213.1:0-4466 GCA_036724165.1 Rhodanobacter sp. | reverse complement strand
GCACCATGATCCATACCACCCGCGGCGTGGGCAGCGCCTTGACCAGCGCCTGCAGCGAATCGGCCGCGCCGGCACCCTTGGCCTGCAGCGCCTTGCGCGCGTCCGCGTTCGGATCGAAACCGGTCACCTTGTGGCCGCCCTGCAGCAGACGTTCCGCCATGTTGGCGCCCATGCGCCCCAGACCCACCATGCCAAGTTCCATAAGATGTCCTTGCGTGTAGTGACGAGATCGGAAGCCGGCCATCCTACGCAGGCCGCCGATAAATCGGCGTGAGCGCGGTGGCGGCCGGAGGACGATGCTTCAGCGAGCCAGCCATCGCCGCAAACGGATGCGCAGCCGCTGGCTGATGCGTGTGCGCACATACGCCTTGGCCGCCTCGCGGATCGCCTCGGCTTGGGTCGGGTAGGCGTGGATGACTTTCGCCAGCGTGCGCAGGCCGATGTTGGCGACCATCGCCAGGGTGATCTCGTTGATCATCTCGCCGGCATGCCGCGCCACGATGGTGGCGCCGAGGATGGTGTCGGTGCCGTCGCGGATATGGATCTTCACGAAGCCGATCTCCTCGCTGTCGGTCACCGCGCGATCGTTCTGGTGCATCGGCACGGTGAAGGTCTTGACCGGGATGCCCTTGCGGTTCGCCTCGCGCACGTACATGCCGACATGCGAGATTTCCGGATCGGTATAGGTGCACCACGGAATGACCAGCTCGCTGAGGCGCTTGCGCCCGCGCATCAGCGCGTTGTGCACCACGATGCGCGCCGAGGCGGCCGCGGTGTCGGTGTACTGCTCCACCAGGCAGACGTCGCCGGCGGCGTAGATGCGCGGATTGCTGGTGCACAGGAAATCGTCGACGGCGATGCCGCTGGTGGTGTCGTACTCGACGCCCGCCGCTTCCAGACCCAGGCCCTGCACGTTCGGCGCGCGGCCGACGCCGGTGAGGATCGCATCGACTTCGATGGTGCTGCGGTAATCGGCGCTGATCAGGTCGACCAGCTTGTGGCCGTTCTGCATGCGCACGGCGGTGACCTCGGTGTTGAGCCGCACCTCGATGCCGTCGCGCGCGAAGGCATCGGAAAGAATCTGCGCGGCGTCGCGCTCCTCGCGCTCCAGGAACAACGGCTTGTCCTGCACGATGGTAACCCTCGCGCCGAGCTGACGAAACGCCTGCGCCAGTTCGCAGCCGACCGGACCGCCGCCGATCACCAGCAGGCGCGGCGGCAGTTCGGTCAGGTTGAAGACGTTCGCGTTGGTCAGGAAACCGGCTTCGCGCAAGCCGGGTATCGTCGGCACGTGCGGGCGTGTGCCGGTGGCGATCATCGCCTTGGCGAAGCGCAGCGGCTGCTCGTTCACCAGCAGCGTGTCCGGCCCGGTGAAGCGCACGTTGCCGAAGAACATGTCGACCCCGAGCGCGGCCAGCCGGCGCACCGACGAACCGCCGCTGAGGTGGCTGCGGATGCGCCGCACGCGCTGCATCGCCGCGGCAAAATCGACCTCGATGTTGTCGGGCACCTTGGCACCGTAGCGGGCGGCATCGCGCATCTCGGCATACAGCCGCGAGGTGCGGATCAGCGCCTTGGACGGCACGCAGCCGGTGTTGAGGCAGGTGCCACCGATCAGGTGGCGTTCGACCAGCGCCACCTTGACGCCCATCGCGACCGCCAGTTCCGCGGCGGCCACGCCGGCGGAGCCGGCACCGACGATGATCAGCGCGTAGCGGCCCGGCGGTTCCGGATTGATCCACGTCTGCGGATGCACGTCGGCGAGCCGCTTGTCCTCGCAGGCATCCTGCGGCGTGGTGATGGTGGCGTCGAACGGCGACATCAGCGGGCTCCCTCGTAACGGTGTTGCCGCAACCAGCCGCCCTCGAATCCGGCGCATTGCAGGCCGTCGCTGATATAGCGGCAAGCGCTCGTCAATTGCCAGATGAACTGGCTGCGATGGTTCTCGATCATCATGCACACGATGCCCTGGTCGAGCCCGTAGTGGCCTGCCGATACCCACGGCTGCTCGCAGCTGGCGCCGACGGTGGCGTTGAAACTGCTGGCCAGCCGGTCGTCGGTCAGCATCTGCGGATAGCGCATCAGCATGTTGCGCAGGGCCTCGAGCACCAGCTCCGGCGCGAACGGCAACGAGCCCAGCACCGCCGACGCCGACAGCGTGCCGTCATCCGGGCCGTACGGCAGCCCGCGTGCCGCGTAGCCGAACAGCCGGCGCTCCTCGTTGTACACATCCGGCCGTTCGTCGGTCGGACCGTCGCAGGCGGAAAGTCCCCAGCAGTTTTCGTCGTAGCCGGCGAATTCGTACGGATTGAGCTGGGTGTAGCGGCGCTGGATCAGCACGGCGTTGCGGCTGTTCTCGAAATAGTCCGAGCCCTTCTCGCGCATGAAGCTGTCGCGGATGCCGCGCAGGTCGATCCAGGCATGCGAGAACTGATGCACGAACAGCGGGCCGGCATACAGGTAATCGCGGTCGTACAGGTTTTCCCACTGATAGGTGGTCGTCCACGCGGCGTAGCAATCGCCCTTGACCGGATGCGTCGGCGAACCCATCGCCAGCACGTACAGCACGATCGCCTCGCTGTAACCTTCCCAGCCGTAATGCAGGAATCCGCTCTCCGGCTTCCAGCCCTGCTTGATGGTTGCGCCGCCATCCTGTGCCCAGCACCAGTCGATGCGCCGATAGAGGAAGTCGGCCAGTTCGCGCAGCTCGGTTTCCTCCGGCGTATCGGCGCTGAAATACATGCTGGCGGTGAGCACGCCGGCGATCAGCAGCGCGGTGTCGATCATCGACAGCTCCGACTGCCACACGCGCGCGCCGCTGTGGATGTCCAGGAAGTGGTAGTAGAAACCCTGGTAGCCGGTGGCCTGTGCGCCGCCGCTCTGGTCGCTGTCGCGAAAGAAGCGCAACGCGGCGAGACTCAGCCGGAGCGCATCGGCCCGCGCGATCCAGCCGCGTTCCACCGCCACCGGATACGCCGACAGCGCAAACCCGACCACCGCGATGCTGACCGGCGAGTTCGCGCGCGAGGTGTCGGCCACCAGCCCGTTGAGCGGATTGACGGTCTGCAGGAAGTAGCCGAAGGCGGCGTGCTGCAAGCGGTCCAGCAGCGCCTCGTCCGTGAGCGTGGATAACTGGTTCATCGAGAATTTCCAAACGGGGACAGTAGGCGCGTCCAACTTATCGCATGTACGAGGACCGGTGTGCGGGGATCGGCCAGCGCCCGACTTTGCGCCCCGGCGAACCTGCGCCGGCTGAATGCCGATGCCGGAAAGCGCGCCGTCGCTGCAGGCTATTCGTCGTTCGGGCGCCTCGGGTTGCATCATCTGGCTGCAAGGAACTTTCGCGGCCCGGCCATCGCTCTCGGGCAGGTGGTCTAGGGTGCCGTGGCTGATGCATGGGATGCGTGTAGAGGCGATCCGCAAGCGCGCATGCGCTCCGGCAGGGGTTGCATCCGGCCCGGCCGGCGGATGTCCCGGGGTCGGATGTCACATCCCGGATTTCACACGGTATTACCCCGTCGCAGTCGTAGGCTTGCCGATTGCCTTGCCACCTTATGCGCACGGTCTGCGCGCAGGAGTCAGCCGCCTCATGTCATCCCAGCCACCCCCCTCCTTGCGCGGCGCAGCCTCACCCATGCAGCTGCTGTCGAACGGCCATTACACGGTGATGCTGAGCGCCAGCGGCGCCGGCTACAGCCAGTGGCATGACCTGGCGGTGACGCGCTGGCGCGAGGATCCCACCGCCGATCCCTGGGGCAGTTACCTGCTGCTGCGCGACGAAGACAGCGGCGCGGTGTGGTCGAGCAGCCTGCAGCCGCACGGCCTGCGCATGCCGGATGACGCGGTGGCGTTCAGCGCCGGACTCGCCCGCTTCAGCCGTCGCCATCACAGCCTGCACAGCGTGCTGGACGTGGCGGTGGCCTGCGATGCCGACCTCGAACTGCGCCGCCTCACCCTGAGCAATCACGGCGACCGTGCGCGCACGTTCTCGATCACCTCGTATGCCGAGCTGGTGCTCGGTCCGCTCGGCGCCGACAACGCGCACCCGGCGTTCTCCAAGATGTTCGTGCAGACCGAATGGGATCCCGTGCATGGCGTGCTGCTGGCCACCCGGCGCCGGCGCGCGGGCAGCGAGCCGGAGATCTGGGCCGCCCACGCATTCCAGCTGGCCGGACAACCGGCCGATGCCGCGGCCGAATACGAAACCGATCGCGCACGCTTTCTCGGCCGCGGCAACACGCTGCGGCAGGCGCAGGCGATGCAGCCGGAGGCCACGCTGTCGAATACCACCGGCTGCGTGCTCGATCCGATCTTCAGCCTGCGTCGACGCGTCACGCTCGCCCCCGGTACCACGCTGAGCGTGCTGCTGTGGACGCAACTGGCCGATTCGCGCGCGGGCGCGCTGGCATTGAGCGGGCGGCTGGCGCAGGCGAACGCCGCCGAGCTGCTGTTCGCCGATGCGGCGA
>DAIMGD010000212.1:0-4479 GCA_036724165.1 Rhodanobacter sp. | reverse complement strand
CGAGCTGGCCGAGCACGCGCTGATCCCCGGCCTGGTCAACAGCCACACGCACAATCCGATGACCTTGCTGCGCGGTCTCGCCGACGACCTGCCGTTGATGGTGTGGCTGCAGCAGCACATCTGGCCGGCCGAGGCGAAGGTGATCGGGCCGGAGTTCGTGCGCGACGGCGTCGAGCTGGCGGTGGCCGAGATGCTGCGCGGCGGCACGACCTGTGCCAACGAAAACTACTTTTTTCCCGATGTGATCGGTGCCACTTACCGCAAGCTCGGTTTCCGCGCGGTGGTCGGCCTGCCGGTGATCGAGTTCCCGACCGCGTGGGCGAAGAGCCAGGACGAGTACTTCGAACGCGCCGGCGAAGTGCACGACAGTTTTCGCGGCGATGGCCTGATCAGCACCGCGTTCGCGCCGCACGCGCCGTACACGGTGTCGGATGAGAGCTTCGAGCGCATTCGCCTGCTGGCCGACCAGCTCGACATCCCGGTGCATCTGCATACGCACGAGACCGCGCACGAGGTGCAGGAAGAAAAGGCCAAGAGCGGACTGCGCCCGTTCCAGCGCCTGCAGAAACTCGGTCTGGTCAACGACCGTCTGATCGCCGTGCACATGACCCAGCTGACCGATGGCGAGATTGCTGCCTGCGCCGAGGCTGGCGTGTCGGTGGTGCATTGCCCGGAATCGAATCTCAAGCTGGCCTCGGGTTTCTGTCCGGCGGAGAAACTGCGCAAGGCTGGCGTGAATGTGGCGCTCGGCACGGATGGCTGTGCGTCGAACAACGACCTGGACATGTTCGGCGAGATGCGTACCGCCGCGCTGCTGGCCAAGGCCGTCGCCGAGGACGCGTCCGCGTTCGATGCGGCCTACGCATTGCGCGCGGCGACGCTCAACGGCGCCAGGACGATCGGGCTGGAAGCGAAGATCGGTTCGATCGAAGTCGGCAAGCAGGCGGACCTCGCCGCCGTCCGCTTGAGCGACCTGGAAACACAGCCGCTGTTCCATGTCATCTCGCAGCTGATCTATGCCACCGGTCGCCATCAGGTCAGCGATGTATGGATTGCCGGCCGACGCAAGCTGGCCGATCGCGTGTTGGCCGACATCGACACCGCGGCGATGCTGGTCAGGACCCACGCCTGGCGCGAACGCATCGCCGCGTACTGAAGCCGCCCGCTGGCGATTCCCCGCGCTATTCAGGAGTTTTCATGAACCGGTACCTCGTCCTCCTCATGCGCCGCCCGCAGTTCGATCCGGCGGTAGTGCCGCAGCACCAGCAATATCTGGCAGACCTGCGTGAGCAGGGCCGCAACGAGATGTCCGGCCCGTTCGGCGACCAGTCCGGTGGTGCGTATCTGCTGCGTGCGGAGGACCTGGCCGAAGCGCAGGCGATCGCCCGGCGCGACCCGGCGCATGTCAGTGGTGGCTGGGATGTCACGGTGCACGAATGGCAGGCGGATTAGACTCGCCATGGTTATCGAGGATTCGACGATGCACACTGCGCCCAACGTAAGCCCTGACGAAATCGCCCACTTTGGCAAGCTCGCTGCACGCTGGTGGGATCCGGACGGTGAGTCGCGCCCGTTGCATGATCTCAATCCGGTGCGCGCCGCCTACATTGCTGCCCGCGTCGATCTGCGTGGGGCGAAGGTCGCCGATGTGGGTTGTGGCGGCGGCCTGCTGAGCGAAGCGCTGGCCCGTGCCGGCGCCACGGTCATCGGCGTCGACCTGAGCGAGAAGGTGATCGACATCGCCAAACTGCACCTGCACGAGTCGAATCTCGTCGTTGATTACCGGGTGCAGTCCTCCACCGATCTGGCCACGGCCGAGCCAGTCAGTTTCGATGCGGTGTGCTGCATGGAACTGATCGAACACGTGCCCGATCCGGCCGCGCTGGTGAATGACCTGGCGGCGATGCTGAAGCCGGATGGCCGCCTGTTCATGTCCACGCTGAACCGCACGCCAGCGGCATTCGGCGCGGCGATTCTCGGCGCCGAATACATGATGCGCATGCTGCCGCGTGGCACCCACCACTACGCGCAGTTCCTGAAGCCGTCCGAACTGGGCCGGTTGCTGCGGCAGGCCGGGCTGGAGCTGGAGGATGTTTCGGGACTCGGCTACAACCCGCTCAATCGCAAGGCATGGCTCAGCCGTTTCACCTCGATCAACTACCTGCTCAGCGCGCGTCCCACAGGGACTTCCTACGGTCGTAAGCCGGCATGAGGCTCTTGCCGGAAAACATCCAGGGCGTGCTGTTCGATCTGGACGGCACTTTGCTCGACAGCGCACCGGACCTGTATGCCGCGCTGCTCGCGCAATGTGCGGAAGAGAAAGTGGCCGCGCCGCCGTATGCACCGGTGCGCCAGGTCGTTTCGCGCGGTGCACGAGCGGTGCTGCGTTGCGCATTTGCCGAGCGCGGTGAAGCCGCACTCGAGCTGTTGATGCCGCGGTACCTTGAGCTGTATCAGCACCTGATGGGGCAGCAGACACAGGCGTTCGATGGTATCGACCATCTGCTCGAGCGCATCGAGGCGAAAGGTCTGCGCTGGGGCATTGTCACCAACAAGGCCGGCTTTCTCACCGAGGAGTTGCTCACGCGCATCGGCTGGGCCAATCGCGCCGATGCGGTGGTTTCCGGCGACACGTTGCCGGTGAAGAAGCCCGATCCGGCGCCGGTACGGCTGGCCTGCCAGCGGGCCGGATTGACGCCCGAGCGCTGCGTGTTCGTCGGCGACGATCGCCGCGACATCCAGGCCGGCGCCGCGGCGGGCCTGTACACGGTGGCAGTGAGCTGGGGTTACCTCGACGGCGGCGACCCGCATGCCTGGGGCGCCGATGCGGTGCTGGACACGCCAGCCGAGCTGGCCGCACTGCTGCAGCTGCAAACGATCACGGCATGAACGATCCGGTCGCGCAAAACGCTGTCCTGCAAAGCTTCATCGACAAGTGGCTGGCGGTGCAGCCGCAGCAGCGCGTCGCACTGGCCTTCGTCGACGGCCGGCGCTATCCGGGTCATATCGCGCTGGCCGCGCTGGAGCAGGAACTGCTCGGTGCGGCCTACGGCATCCGCGAGCCGCAGGTGGCGGTGGCCAAGCTCAACTGGTGGGCCGAGGAACTGGCCGGCGCCGCCGCCAGCGGCGGTCGCCATCCGCTGACCCAGGTGCTGTTCGATGACCCGCGCGCGCATGCGATGGCCGACGAGCTCTGGCTGGCGCCGGTGCTGGCCGCGATGGCGCAACTGGAGCAGGGCACCGCGGCGGATTTCGCCGCGCAATTGCATGCCGCCATGCCGCTGCACGGCGCGCTGGCTGCACTGGAAACTGCCTGGTGGTACGGCGTGGCGGCGTCCCCCGAACGCGCAGCAAGAATCGCCACGCTCAATCACCTACTGTATGCATTATTGCGGCTGGAACAGGATGCCGAACGCGATCGCCTGCCGCTGCCGATGGCGCGGCTGGCGCGGCATGGGCTGAGTCGCGCGCAATTGACGACGCACTGCGCGGCGCGGCAGCAGGCGGTCAAGGCGCAGCTGGATGACTTGCTGGCCAGCTGGCATGAGTCGGCTGTGCTGGCCGGGCCGCTAAGCGTGTTCCGTGCGCTGGAATCGCGCCATGCCATCCAGCTGGCGCAGCGTGCCGCGCGCGCTGGCGATGCGCTGGCCGCGCTGCAAGCCGGACAACCGCGCAGCGGATGGAACACCACGTTGCACGCGTGGCAGGCCGCGCGCAGGTGGCGCTGGCAGCTGGATGAATCGGCCTGAGACGGAGTGTTTCCGCCACGCCACTATTGCGCACCGCTTCGCTTGCCCCAAGATTGATCGCTTCACGGCAACTTGCTTGCCGATGTCAGGATTCCACGATGCCGAACCAGGAAAATACCGCCCGCCTGCTACCCGACGTTGCCGTGCACGCGCAGCCGCATCTTGCCGGCGCGCTGGACTGGGTCGGCATGGCCGATATCCAGGTGCCGGTGCTGTTCGATGCCGGCGATGGCGAAGTGCAGCGGACCAGCGCCAAGGTCGGTGCGTTCGTCAATCTGAAGCGGCCGGACAAGCGCGGCATCCACATGTCGCGACTCTACCTGCAGGTCGAGCAGGCGCTGAGCACGCAGACCCTCACGGCCGATTCGCTGCATGCGCTGCTGCGCGGTTTTCTCGAGTCGCACAAGGATCTTTCCGATCGCGCCTGCCTGAGTATCCATTTCGAGCAGCTGGTGCGTCGCCCCGCCTTGCGCAGCGACAACAGCGGCTGGCGCGCATATCCGGTGTGCATCGAGGCCAGCCTGACCGGTGAGGCCTTCCTGCTCGAATTCGGCAGCGAAGTGGTTTATTCCTCCACCTGTCCGGCCTCGGCCGCGCTGTCGCGCCAGCTGATCCAGGATCAGTTCGCCAGCGACTTCGACCCGAGCAAGCCGATCGATCACGCTGCGGTGCAGGCATGGCTGGGCAGCGAGCACGGCATCGTCGCCACCCCGCATGCCCAGCGCAGCGT
>DAIMGD010000211.1:0-4489 GCA_036724165.1 Rhodanobacter sp. | reverse complement strand
GATCAACGGGTTCGGGATCGCGTGCAGCGCATCGGCGACCAGCTTGAAGCCGGGCAGGGCGGCGATCACCGCGCCGAAGCCGTACTCCGAAGCCGTGTTCATCGAGGCGAGCAGCGCACCACCGACCGCAGCCTTGCTGCCCTCGGCGAAACGCACGGTCACCGGCCGCCATGCAAACGCCAGTACGCACACGATGCCGATCAGCAAGGCGCCTTCGACCGCCCAGATCGCCGCGACCTTGGCCACTTCCTGTACCACCGGCGTGGCTTCGCCCACAACGCTGGGCAGGAACGACTGCGTCTCGCCATAGGCTCGCGGAATCAGATCGGTGAGCAGCTTGTTGCCGACGCCGACCAGCACCAGTGGCAGCAGCGCGATCAGCGGATGGGCAAGCCTGCCGTACTCGAACGCCGTCGGTTCGTTGACGAGATTGTCGCCGTAACCTTCGCCGGCCACCGCGGCCTTGCGCCGGCGATAGTCGAGATAGGCAAGCCCGACAATCAGGATGAACGCCGCGCCGATCGTGCCCAGCCACGGTGCCGCCCACGTGGTGGTGCCGAAGAACGCGGTCGGGATGATGTTCTGGATCTGCGGGGTGCCCGGCAGCGAATCCATGGTGAAAGTGAATGCGCCCAGCGCGATGGTGCCGGGGATCAACCGCTTCGGGATATTGCTGGCGCGAAAGAGTTCGGCGGCGAACGGATACACCGCGAACACCACCACGAACAGCGACACGCCGCCGTAGGTCAGCAGCGCGCATACCAGCACGATCGACAGGATCGCGCGGCCGCGCCCGACCAGCCCGATCGTCGCGGCCACGATCGACTTGGAGAAACCCGACAGCTCGATCAGCTTGCCGAACACCGCGCCGAGCATGAACACCGGAAAGTACAGCTTGAGGAAGCCGACCATCTTGTCCATGAACAGGCCGGTGAACATCGGCGCGACCAGCGATGGATCGGTCAACAGCACCGCACCCAGTGCGGCGATCGGTGCAAACAGGATCACGCTGTAGCCGCGATACGCCGCAAACATCAGGAAGCACAGTGTGGCCAGCACGATCACGAATGCCATCCTTGCGGCTCCTCGGTGTTCTTGGACGTTGACGAGGGGCCGAGTATCCGCGTGACTTGCGCATCCGGGCACTGTACGAAGGTACAAGTGTCGCTGTGGTCGGTGGCGCCTAATCTCCTTCGGCATCCGCATCCATCGTCGATGGCTGCATCTACTGTGAGGGGAAGTCATGAAACGCACGTATCTGAGTCTGGCGATCGGTCTGGCGACGACAGGTCTGCTGTTTGCCGCGCCGCTGTACGCGCAGCAGAGCAACGACACCGGAACCGCGACCGATCAGTCCGGACCGGCCAACGTCAAGCAGCTCGGCGAAGTGAAGGTCACCGCGCGCAAACGTGAGGAGACCCTGCAGGACGTGCCGATCGCGGTGAGTGCGTTCACTGCCGAATCGCTGTTCAAGCAGAACGTGCAGAACCTGGGTGATCTGCAGGGCAAGGTGCCTTCGCTGCAGGTCTACGCGGCGCGCGGCTCCAACACCACGCTCACGGCCTATATCCGAGGCATTGGCCAGGCAGATCCGACCTGGGGTTTCGATCCGGCCGTGGGCATCTACCTGGACGACGTCTACATGGCGCGACCCCAGGGCGCGTTGCTCGACGTGTTCGACGTCAACCGCATTGAAGTATTGCGCGGTCCACAGGGAAGCCTCTACGGCAAGAACACGATCGGTGGCGCGATCAAGTACATCTCCAATCCGTTGCCGATCAAGACCGAGGGTTCGGTGGAGGCTACCGTCGGTACGCACGGCGAGAAAGATGTGAAGGCGAGCCTTGGCGGCGCCAGCGAAGATGGCGTATGGCGCGGCCGTGTCGCCGTGGCCAGCGAGCACAACGATGGTTTTGGCACGAACCTCATGAACGACAGCCGCAACGGCAACAAGAACACCAACGCGGCCCGCGCAACGATCGGGTTCTTCCCCAGCAACACGTTCAACGCGCAGCTGACGGTCGATGGATTGCACGACAACTCCAATCCGCGCGGCGCCAAGATGCTCACCACCAATGCGCTCGACCCGACCTATCAGCCGCTTCCGAGTGACTTCGATACGCGCAGCGGCATGGCCCAGGTCAACCAGACCAAACTGGAAGGTGCGGCGCTGACGATGAACTGGATCGCCAGCCTGGACTGGACACTGAAATCGATCACCGCCTATCGCGACTCGTCGACCAACACAAACATCGACTTCGACACGTTGCCGGAAAAGATTGCCGACGTCAGCGCGATCTACAAGGATCACCAGTTCAGCCAGGAGCTGCAGGCCAACTACGATTCCGGCAGGTCCGTGCACGGCGTGTTCGGACTGTATTATTTCAAGGGCGCGGCCAGCGGTACGATCCACAACATCTTCCTCGGCTCGCCGCCATACAGCACGCTGGGCCTGTCGCAATACGGCAGCACGGGTGGCACCACTGGCACCAAGAGCATTGCCGCATATGGCGATTTCACCTGGGACATCAGCCAGCAGTGGAGCCTCGATGTGGGCGCGCGACTGACCCGCGAAACCAAGTCGGCGGTGATCCAGAACTTCGGCTATGCCGACGCCAGTTTCACCACGCCGGTCGCCACGCTGGCCGACTTCACCGGTTCGCATACCACGAACAATGCATCACCCAAGATCTCGCTCGACTACAGCGCCAACGATCAGGTCAAGCTCTACGCCAGCTACAGCGAAGGTTTCCACTCGGGCGGCTACAACATCCGCGCCAACTGCACGGCGATTCCCAGCTCGTGCCGTCCGGTCCAGGACGAGAAGGTGCAGTCGTTCGAACTGGGCAGCAAGATGACCTTCTTCGACGACAGCCTGATGATGAACACGGCGCTGTTCCACAATATCTACTCGAATATCCAGCTGTCGGTGTTCACTTCCTACGCCTTGCCCAACGGCAGCCAGGGCTTCTTCGGTGATTTCACCAATGCCGGCAAGGGCCACATCGACGGGCTGGAGGAGGAGTTCGCCTGGAAGCCGGCGGAGAACTGGACGTTCAGTGGTCAATTCTCCTACCTGCACACCAAGTACACCGAGTTCCTCAGCAGCGGCGTGAACGTCGCCGACCAGCAGAAGTTCACCAATGCGCCGAAGTGGTCAGGTGGCCTGTCGCTGGAGAATACGCAGCCGCTCGGCAACGGTGGCAGCCTCACCGGCCGCATCAACTACACCTACCAGACCATGATGTATCCGGAGACCACGCTGTCGCCGTTGATCTTGCAGCCGGCGTACGGCTTGTGGAATGCAGGCCTGATCTGGCAGATCGACAAGCCGTGGACACTGAGCCTGCAAGGCACCAATCTCGCCAACAAGTCCTATCGCACCACCGGTTACAACATTGCCGCATTGGGCATCGTCACCGGTTACTACGGTGCACCGCGGATGGTGACCTTGACTGCGCGCTACACGTTCTGACCGTGTGGCAGGTTTGTGTGCGAACTGACGGGAGAATGGATATGCGACGTATGGTCAGAGTGCTGTTGCTCGGAGGGCTGCTGCTGGGCGGTACCGCCTGCGCGAAGGACACCGGCGGCGCGCTGCCGAAGCTGAAACTGGATCCATCGCGCGTCGCGGTGGCCGGACTCTCCTCCGGTGCCTATATGGCGACGCAGGCTCAGCTGGCGTATCCGGAGCTGTTTCCGAACGCGGCCGTGGTCGCCGGCGGGCCTTACGGCTGTGCCGGCGGCAGGCTGGATGTGGCGCTCGGCAGTTGCATGAAAGGCGTGCCGGCACCGGATGTCGACGCGCTGGTGGCAAGTGCCGGCAAGCGTGCATCGGTCGGCGAGATCGGAACATTGAAGGATCTCGCGCATGCGCATGTCTATCTGTTGCACGGCAGTGCCGATGCGCTGGTGGCACCGGTGGTGGCGGAAGCCGGTGCGCACTTCTACGAGAAATTGCGTGACGGCACGCCGGGCCTGAAAGGCATGCAGGTGCATGACGATGGGCAACGCGCATTCGCGCACAACCTGCCGATAGCCGCCAGCGGTGATGACTGCGACAAATCGGTGTCGCCGTATCTCGGCCATTGCGGGTTCGATGCGGCCGGTGAGATCTTCGCGCAGATGTTCGGCAAGTCCACTCATGCGGCAACCAGGGCGCGCGGCGAATTGCGTACATTCGACCAGGACGCGCTGCGTCCCGACGGCGTCGATGCATTGCTGGCCAGGACCGGCTATGTCTACCTGCCACCGGATTGTCTTGCCGGCAAACCATGTGGGTTGATGGTCGCCTTTCACGGCTGCAAGCAAGACGCCGACGCCGTGGGCGAGGCGTTCGTGAAAGATGCCGGCTTCAACCGCTGGGCCGACGTCTATGACGTCGCGGTGCTATATCCTCAAACCCGCGCAAGTTTCGCGCCCTTGAATCCGCAAGCATGCTGGGACTGGTGGGGATATTCCGGAGCCGACTACGACAGCCGCCACGGCG
>DAIMGD010000210.1:0-4532 GCA_036724165.1 Rhodanobacter sp. | reverse complement strand
GCCCGGTCGCCGAACTGACCCGCTACAACATCGACGCCGGCATGCTCGGCCCCGGCGAAGCGGAGCAGCGCGTGCAGCGCCGGCTCACCCACATGCGCGCCGGCACCCGCCATCTGTCCGAGCGGCGCTTCCCCGATGGCACCATCGTCGAGATCCGCGGCAACCCGATGCCTGGCGGCGGCTTCGTTGCCACCTTCACCGACGTCACTGCGTTCCGCCAGGCGGAGGACTCGCTCAAGCGCGTCAACGAAACGCTGGAACTGCGCGTGGAAGAACGCACCCGCGCACTGGCCGCGGCATCCGCCGATGCGCAGGCAGCGAACGACGCCAAGAGTCGTTTCCTCACCGCGGTGACCCACGATCTGATGCAGCCACTGCATGCAGCGCAACTGTTTGCGCACTCGCTCACCGAGCATGGCGCCGATGCGGCCACCGCGCGCCACCTCAATGGTGCGCTGTCCGCGACCGAAGGCCTGCTTGCCGGCCTGCTCGATATTGCACGTCTCGAAGGCGGCCGCCTGCATCCGCAGCTGCGCGCGTTTCCGCTGGCCGAGGTGCTCGATCCGCTCGCCGCCGAATTCCGCGCCATCGCGCTCGACCGCGGCGTGCAACTGGACGTGGTCGGTACGCGCGCATGGGTGCGCTCTGATCCGCAACTGCTGCGCCGGGTGCTGCAGAACTTCCTGTCGAATGCATTGCGTTATGCCGAACACGGCCGCGTGTTGCTCGGCGTACGCCGGCAGGGCAATCAACTGCGCGTGGAAGTGTGGGACACCGGCCCCGGCATCGCGCCGGGCGAGCAGCAACTGATCTTCCAGGAATTCCGTCGCGGCAGCGCCGCGGGCGGGCAGGGACTCGGCCTAGGCCTGTCCATCGCGCAACGCATGGCCGGCTTGCTCGACCATCCACTCGGGCTGCGTTCATGGCCCGGCCACGGCAGCGTGTTCGACCTCAGCATGCCGACAGCACGGGCTGCGATACGGCTGCCGCCTGTTGCCGATGCGCAGCAATCATTGCCGGCCGGTCGTGCGCTCGTGCTGGACAACGAACCGGCCGCACTCGCCGCACTCAGCAGCCTGCTGACCAGCTGGGGCTGGCATGTCCACGCCGCACGCAACGCCGAGCAGGCGCTGGCGGCGCCGTGGCGGCCGGATCTGCATATCCTCGATTTTCATCTCGATGGCGGCGACACCGGTTTCGACGTGTGGCATCAGCTACGCGAACTGCATGCCGATGTGCCGACCGTGATGCTCACGGCGGACCGCGATGGTGAGCTGCGCCAGCGATTGCTCGATGCAGGCGTGGGCGTGTTGTACAAACCGTTGAAGCCATTGGCGCTGAGGCAGGTGTTGCAGCGGGCGGTGGCTGGCGCATTGCGCATCTAGATTGCGAACATGATGAGCATTCAGCTCATGGCAGGACAGGCGGTGCTGTGATTGAGCATGTGGTGTGCGAAGCAGGCTTTGTCATGCACTGTTTTTTCTTGCGATCAACGTCAGGAACTCATCGTGCTCGGCGCGCGTGACCGAATACCTCAACTTGAGACGCATCATCAGCGGCAGTCTGGCCGGATCGATGCCGTTGGGTGATTTGCCCAGCTGCATGCGCAGGCTGCTCAGGTGTACGAACTTTCTTGCCGAAGTGCGGCGCTTGACCTCGATGTTTCCGAAGCCGCTGGCCTTCAGAAGTCCGAGCAGGCCATCAAGGCTGAAGAGCACCAGGTGTCGTGGTGTTTCCAGTCCGCGCCAGTTCCTGCCCCAGAACCTTGCTCCCTTGCTCTCGATATTCGGCGTGTCGATGTAGATGACGCCACCGGGTTTCAACAGGCGATGGATCGCCTGGATGACCAGTCCGGGCTCATGCACATGCTCCAGTACGTGACTCAACGTGATGGCGTCCAGACAACTTGACATGCCGATCAGTGATTCGACCGAGCCCACGCTGACATCGAGACCACGCTGCTTTGCGACGGCGACGGCCTTCGGATCGGGATCAATCCCTGTCACATCCCAGCCGGCTTCGCGTGCGTTCGACAGAAACTCGCCGTTGCCGCACCCCATGTCCAGCAGCTTTTGACCAGGGCCGGGCCTGGGCAGGTAACGGAACTCGACATCCAGTCGCTGCTGTTGCCGTGGCAACAGCCTGGCAAGCCAGATGCCCCATTGGCTCGCCGGGTGACGTTGGGTGCCGTAGCGCTGGTTCGCATAGCCATTGAGAAGCTTCAGCCGCAGACGGCGCATGGCACCTGTCCGGTTCGACCCTGCGCGCGTTTCGCTGCTGGCATGGGTGTAATAGGTTCCGTAGGCCTTGCCGATGCTCGTCTTGTCGGGTCGTGGGTCGAGATACGCGTTTTTGCACTGCGTGCATCGATAGAGCGTCCAGTGACCTGGTGCGACAAAGAACGAGTTGTCTATCAGGTCTTCGTGAAGCAGTTCGCGAGTGGCGCCATGGCAGACGGGGCAGGTGGGGACACGCTCCAGTTCTCCGGCAGGCCATGCTGCCTGCCACGGGGTCGCGTCCGGTGCCGCCTGCTCTTCGATGGCTTCTGGCATGCCCTGATCCGTGTTTCCTGAGTCGAGCCGTTGAGGCCGGGATTGTTCCACTGGCGTGCTTCAGCTCACTCGCGCTGGTTCGCCCAGATCCAGCGAGCGCAACAGCATGCCTGCCTGTGTGCGATTGCGCACTTTGAGCTTTTCGAAGATCGCGGTGACGTGCGCTTTCACGGTCCGTTCCTGGATTGTGAGGCGGTCGGCGATCTGCTTGTTGAGCAAGCCGTCGGCGAGCAATGCCAATACGCGTGACTGCTGTTCGGTGAGGCGGGCGAGACGGCCGGCCAGGTCGGTGTCGGCGGGATTGGCCGGCAGCGCCGCAACGGCTTCGGCAAGACCGGGCGGCAGCCAGTTGCAGCAGGCGAGCACGCTGCGGATCGCTTCGCCGATCTCCGTCGTGCTGGCACTCTTGGGGATGAAGCCGGCGGCGCCATGGTCGAGCACGCGGCGCACGATGCGCGGCTCGTCGTGGGCGGAGACCACCAGCACCGCGACACCGGGATGATGACCGCGCAACGCTGCGAGTCCGGACAGCCCCCGGCTGCCCGGCATGTGCAGGTCGAGCAGCACCAGGTCGGTGTCAGGTTCTGCGGCCAGCGCCGCGAGAACGCCGGGCAGATCCGCGGCCTCATGCATCCTGCACTCGGGCAGGCTTTCGCTGGCCGCCAGACGCAGCGCGGCACGGAACAGCGGATGGTCGTCGGCGATCAGCAGGCTCGTCATGCCGACGAACTTAGCGGGCGGCGGCGCCGGCGTCGAGACCACCGGTCTCCTTCGTCCTGGAAGTGTTCGTGCCGCCGTCAAGCAATGCCATGTCATCGGCGTGACGGATGCTGGACTTTCGTACGATGGCAGTTGCATGCTCGCTTGTTATGGTGGCGGGATGAAACGAATCGCCTGCTTGTCATCCCTGTTGCTGGTGCCGCTGCTGTCAGCCTGTGCCGGCAGCGTGCCAAGGAAGGAACCCGCGATGCGTGAAATCGATTACGGCGAAGTGCGTGTGACCGAGCATCGCGGCCATGATGACCTGCTCAGTGCGGGCTTGGGGCTGACGGGACTGGCCGGCGTGCCGTTGCCGTTCGCCGATCCGCTGGATCCCAGCGCGCAAGAGCTGCGCCAACGGGCGATCCAGACCAGTTGGAAAGGCATTGCCGATCTGGGCCCGTTGGGTGGTTACGGCACCGTATACGGCGGCGTGCCCGACGTGCCAGGCCGCGAGTACCAGGCATTCGCGCGGATTGCCGGCGCACGTGCGCCGCATCGCGTGCTGCTGCAGTTGCCCGACAACTTCGACCAGCACAAACGCTGTCTGCTGGTCACGGCTTCGTCCGGTTCCCGTGGTATCTACGGCGCGATTGCGCTGGCCGGCGCATGGGGCCTGCCGCACGGCTGCGCGGTGGCATACACCGACAAGGGCACCGGCGCAGGTTATTTCGATTATTCAGACGACAGCGGCGTGGCGCTCGACGGTCGTCGCGCGAAACGTGGCGAGGTACCGCTGGAGTTCGAGCCCGTGTCGGCGCCGCCGACCGTGGGCATCGCGGTGAAGCAGATGAACTCCGGCGACAATCCGGAGGCGGACTGGGGCCGGCATGTGATCCAGGCGGCGCAGTTCGGGCTGGCCATGCTCGATCGCGCGTACCCCGCCGACGCGCCGTTCACGCCACAAAACACGAAGATCATCGCGACCGGCATCTCCAACGGCGGTGGCGCGGTACTGCAGGCAGCCGGCCTCGACAACGAGCATTTCTTCGCCGGCGTGGTCGCGCTGGAACCGAACGTGCACGTGCAGGATCACGGCCGCGCCATGTACGATTACGTCACCGAGGCAGCGATCTGGCTGCCATGCGCTCTGGCCAGCGAGCGCTTCGCCAAGACGCCGTTCGCACGCCTGCCGGCTGGCAAGCGCCTCGCTGACCGATCCGTAGCACTCCGGTCCGGCGCCCGCGAGGCTGGGCGCGACGCGGGCGACGAGCTCGATGT
>DAIMGD010000209.1:4337-4565 GCA_036724165.1 Rhodanobacter sp. | reverse complement strand
ACGCCACGCTGGGTGAATTGATGGGCGGCGCGATCCATGCGCTGGCGTTGAAAACCCTTACCCCCGAGGAAGCGGCGCGCCACTGATGGCTGCGGCTGCACTTCCTGCTCACGTTTCATTTGAAGGACAACGATGGCCAAGATCCTGATCAGCGGCGGTACGCCGCTCCATGGCGAGGTCGGCATTTCCGGCGCCAAGAATGCCGTGCTGCCGATCCTGGCGGCCTGC
>DAIMGD010000209.1:0-4327 GCA_036724165.1 Rhodanobacter sp. | reverse complement strand
CCGATCAGCATCGGCAATGTGCCGCACCTGCACGACGTCACCACGTTCATCGAGCTGCTCGGCCAGATGGGCGTGCAGCTGGTGCTGGACGACCGCATGAAGATGCACGTCGACCCGCGCACCACCAACACCTGCGTGGCGCCGTATGACCTGGTGCGCACGATGCGCGCCTCGATCCTGGTGCTCGGTCCGCTGGTCGCACGTTTCGGCCAGGCGGAAGTATCCCTGCCGGGCGGCTGCGCGATCGGTTCGCGGCCGGTCGACCAGCACATCCGCGGCCTGCAGGCGCTGGGCGCGGAGATCACGGTCGAGAACGGCTACATCAAGGCGAAGGCGAAGCGGCTGAAAGGCGCGAAAATCGTGATGGACATGGTCACCGTCACCGGGACCGAGAACATCATGATGGCGGCCACCCTGGCGCAGGGCACCACAGTGATCGAGAACGCCGCGCAGGAACCCGAAGTGGTCGATCTGGCGCACTGCCTGATCGCGATGGGCGCGCAGATCGAAGGCGCGGGCACGTCGACGATGATCATCCATGGGGTCGAGCGTCTGCACGGCGCCGAATACGAAGTGCTGCCCGACCGCATCGAGACCGGCACGTTCCTGGTCGGCGCGGCGATGACCGGTGGCAAGGTGCGTACACGGCATGCCCGCGCGAATACGCTCGACGCGGTGCTGGCCAAGCTGGAAGAGGCCGGTGCGCACATTTCCACCGGGCCGGACTGGATCGAGCTGGACATGGGCGGGCGCCGACCGAAGGCCGTGAACATCAGCACGGCGCCCTATCCGGCGTTCCCGACCGACATGCAGGCGCAGTTCACCGCGCTCAACTGCGTCGCCGAAGGGACCGGCGTGGTCACCGAAACCGTGTTCGAGAACCGTTTCATGCACGCGCACGAGTTGCAGCGACTGGGCGCGGATATCCGTCTCGAAGGCAACACCGCCGTGGTGCAGGGCGTCGCAGAGATGAGTGGTGCACCGATCATGGCCACCGACCTGCGCGCATCGGCCTGCCTGGTGCTGGCAGGCCTGGTCGCGAAGGGTGACACCGTGGTTGATCGCGTCTATCACATCGACCGCGGCTACGAGAACATCGAGGAGAAACTCGGCGTGCTCGGCGCGAAGATCCGCCGTTTGCCGAACTGAGCGACTCATTCATTGCGCCGCTAACAAGAAAGCCCGGCATGACCGGGCTTTCTTGTGGCGGATGTGAGTATCTTCAGTTCGCCTTGTAGCTGACCAGCTCCATCACCAGGTCGCCGCCGTCGTGCTGCGACAGTTTCACCGGCAGCAGGTACTTGCCCGGTGCGTACCATGCGCTGAAGCCGCGCTCGGCGTCGGTGCGGTCGACCCGTTCGGCATTGAAACTGCCGGCCGGCACCTTGACGGGTTCCTTGCCGGCCACCTTGAAATTCTGTGTCTGCACTTCCTGCCGCACGGCCATCGGCAGCGCGATCTGCTGCTGCCCGTCGCGCAAGGCCAGCCCGATGGCCAGCGGTGCGGTGTTGCGTTCGACCATGCCGGAAACGGCCGGATACGTATTCGGCCCCTTGCCCTCGTCGACGGTCACCTGGTGCTTCGCCCAGTCGACCCGCATGTGGCGCTGCTTGTTCTTGATCGCCGCATCCAGCTCGTAGTCATAGCTGATCGCTTCGGGCACATCGCCTTTCCAGCGGAAATGCGAATTTTCCTTGATGCTGGCGCTCATCATGGCGGCCATGCCGCCGGTGCTCTTGACGTCCCTGCTGTAGATCCATGTGCCGTTGCCGGCCTTGCGCAGGGTTATGGTGGCTTCGCCCATCGGCTCGCCACCCTGCAACACGTTGTAGTGGGCAGTGAGGCTGGTGGGCGTGGTGGCGAGGGCGGCCTGGGTGGCAAGCAGCAGGCCGAGGCCGAGCAGGGGCGCGAGCAGGGGTTGGATAGTCATGCGCCGAGTCTGCCGGCGCCGGGCTGAACCGGGGATCACTCCGCGTGCAGGCCGTGCACGCCCAGTACGAGCGGCGCCGGCAACGGCTGGCCATCCAGTCGCGCTGCGTTGCCGTCCCATTGCAGCCGATGGCTGGCCAGCAAGCCAAGCACGGCCGGCAGCAGCTGGTGTTCCAGCGGCAGCAGGCGCTGCGCCAGCTGCTCTTCGTTGTCGTGCGGGTGGATGGCGATGCGCGTCTGCGCGATCACCGGGCCGCCATCCAGTTCGGCGGTGACGAAGTGCACGCTGGCACCATGCTCGCTGTCGCCGGCTTCCAGCGCGCGTCGATGGGTATGCAGGCCGCGGTACTTCGGCAGCAACGACGGATGGATGTTGATCATCCGGCCGACCCACGGCGTCAGTGCCTCGCCGTCGAGTATCCGCATGAAGCCGGCCAGCACCAGCCACTCGGCACCGCTGGCGCTGATGCGCGCGAACAGGTCGAGGTCGAACGCGCGGCGATCGGGGTAACTGCGTGGATCGAGCGCGAGCGTGGGAATGCCGGCGGCTTCGGCCAGCCGCAATGCGCCGGCCGCGGCCTTGTCGCTGCCGACCAGCACGAAGTCGACCGGCAGTTCGCCACGCTCACGCGCATCGAGCAGCGCGGCGAGATTGCTGCCGCGTCCGGAGGCGAGCACGGCGACGCGTGGCAGTGGCGTGGTCATCGAAGCGCCGCGGACCTGATCAGCCGATTCGCACGCGCTCGCCGCCCCGTGCGGGCACGACTTCGCCGATCACCGAGCTGGCCAGGCCATGCCTTGCCAGCAGTGTCGAAGCCGCGGCAACCGCAGCGCGCGGCAGGATCACCGTGAAGCCGACGCCGCAGTTGAAGGTGCGCCACATCTCCTCGCGTGCCACGTTGCCTTCGCGCATCAGCCAGTCGAAGACCGGCGGCAGCACGATCGTGCCGGCATCCAGTGCGATGCCGAGGCCATCGGGCACCACGCGGATGATGTTTTCCTTGAGGCCGCCGCCGGTGATATGGGCC
Source organism: Rhodanobacter sp. (assembly GCA_036724165.1). GTDB lineage: Bacteria > Pseudomonadota > Gammaproteobacteria > Xanthomonadales > Rhodanobacteraceae > Rhodanobacter. The sequence continues at coordinate 1,370 of DAIMGD010000209.1, read as the reverse complement.
ATGCCGTGCACTTGCCCGGCCTGGGTGCGCAGCAAGTCCAGCATCGACTTCACGTAGATCGTGGTCGGCGCCATCAATGCATCGGCCAGCTTGGTCCCGCCGAGGTCGAGATCGAGCCCGCCGCTGTCGGGCGTGCAGCCGGCGCGCTCGAGGATCCTGCGGACCAGCGAATAGCCGTTCGAATGCGGACCGGACGAGGCCACGCCGAGAATCACGTCGCCGGCCACGATCGCCGCGCCGGTCAGCATCTGCGACTTCTCCACCGCGCCGACGGTGAAGCCGGCCAGGTCGTACTCACCCGGCGGATACATGTCCGGCATCTCGGCGGTCTCGCCACCGATCAGTGCGCAGCCGGCCAGTTCGCAGCCGTTCGCGATGCCGCCGATCACGGCGGCGGCGGTATCCACGTCCAGCTTGCCGGTGGCGAAGTAGTCGAGGAAGAACAGCGGCTCGGCACCCTGCACCAGCACGTCGTTGACGCACATGCCGACCAGGTCGATGCCGATGGTGTCGTGGCGATTCAGGATCTGCGCCAGCTTCAGCTTGGTGCCGACGCCGTCGGTGCCGGACACCAGCACCGGTTCCTTGTAACGGCCGGACAGGTCGAACAGCCCGCCGAATCCGCCGAGCCCGCCCATCACTTCCGGGCGAAAGGTGCGCTTGACCAGCGGCTTGATGCGTTCGACCAGCGCATTGCCGGCATCGATGTCGACGCCGGCGGCGCGGTAGGTGAGGGCGTCAGACATGGCGAAAACCGGGGTGGAAGAAACGCGCAAGTTTAGCAGCATGTTGCACGACTGCCGGCCGGATAGCGTGGTCTGGCAACACGTCGATGGACGCTGGGGACGCGATTGGGCAGACTTCCCCCGGAGCTTCCCCCTCAAAGATGCCCACCTCCTATGCGCCTGTCCCGCCTGCTGATCGTCACCCTGCTGCTGAGTCTGGCCATGCTGCCATCGCTGCATGCGCAAACCGAGGGCTCGCCGTACTCGGTCATCGTGCCGGTGGCCGACACCAGCGATGCCCAGCGCGACCAGGCGTTTGCCACCGCGCTCGGACAGGTGCTGACGCGGGTTGCCGGCGGCCAGGATCTGCGCAGCAACGCCGGCTATGCCGACGCGCTCAAGGGCGCCGGTGCGATGGTGCAGAAGTTCCAGTACCAGCGCGCCGCGACCGGCATGACCCTGAGTGTGGATTTCGCGCCGGGCACGGTGCGCCGGCTGGTCTCGAAACTGGGCGTGGCCAGCGCGGGGGTCAAGCCGCCGGTGCTGTTGCTGGTGCAGGGCGCGGACGGCAAGCTGTTCGATCAGCCCGCGCTGGCCAGCCTCGCGTCGGAGGCTGCGGCGCGCGGTACCAACGTGATGTATCCC
>DAIMGD010000208.1:0-4572 GCA_036724165.1 Rhodanobacter sp. | reverse complement strand
CCGCCGGGGCCGAGCTTGAGGTTGTCGGCCAGATCCTTGCGCACCACTTCCGCATCGATCAGTGCCTTCATCTCGCGCAGGCCGGCGAACGCGGTGTAGTCGAGGTACTTGCGATAGACGAACGGCCGCAGCAGTTCCTGCAGCTGCTTGCCGGCGGCGCGATCACCGGCGACCGAACGCGCCTTGATCCAGGCATAGCGTTCCCAGTCGCGGCCCTCGCTCTGGTAGTACTGCTCCATCGCGGCGAACGACAGCGCCAGCCGTCCGGCATTGCCGAACGGGCGCAGGCGCAGGTCGACCCGCGCGCAGATGCCGTCCATGGTCGGCTCGTTCAGCAGCCGCACCAGCTGGCGGCCGAGCCGGATGAAATATTCGCTGTTGTCGAGCGGGCGCGCACCGTCGGTCTGGCCGCCCTGCGGATAGGCCAGCACCAGATCGATGTCGGAGGAGAAGTTCAGTTCGCTGCCGCCGAGCTTGCCGAAGCCGATCACCAGCAGCCGCTGCGGCGCTCCCTCGTGCGTGCGGCTGTGCCCATAACGCGCGGCCAGCGCCCGCTCAGACCAGCCCAGCGCGACCCCGAGCAAGGCCTCATACAGCACGCTGGTGGCCGACAGGGTTTCCGGCAGCTCGTCCAGTCCGTTGACGTCGCGAAACACCAGCCGCAGCGCCTCGGCGTGGCGGAATCGGCGCAAGGCGACCATGCAGGCGGCTTCGTCGTCCGGTAGTTTCAGCGCGTCGATACGCGCGCTGGCGTCGCTGCCGGAACGCAACCGCTCCAGCCCCTGCGGCGCCAGCAGCTGCGGCTGGCGGCACCATACGTCGAACGCGAAATCGCTCGCCAGCAGGGTGCGCCGGATCCGTTCGGCGACACCGGCATCGTCGTGCAACGGCACGCCGGCGGCACGGCAACGGGCGGCAAGGTCGCCGTAGCGGTCGTCGATCAGCGCTCGCAGCGCCGCGGATTCATGGACAGACATCCGGCCATTGTGCCGCAGTGCGCGGGCAAGCTGCCGACCGCGCATGGTGCACCGCTGTCGCGCCCGGGCGTTGAACAACCCACGCACAGGCCTGAAACTTGGCCACTCCCTGACACTTGGTTCATCTGGAACTGATTACATTCCGGTGTCCGCCCCATGACAGCAACCGCAGGACTGCCATGCCGTTGAATTCCACAAGCTCTCCTGGCCGCTGGCGCAGGCTGGCTCCGCGCGTCGCGCTGCTGCTGTTGCTGGCGCTGGCATTCGTGCTGCTGACCGGCCTGCTCGACGGCGGCATCGGTGTCGTTCCACTGCGCTTGTTTGACCAGCCGCGTTTTCCGCTGGCCAATGCGTGGCCAGGCCTGCTGCTGGCCGGCATCTTGCTGGCGCTGAGCCGGCGCCTGCTGCTCTCGTTCGGACTCGCCTTCCTGCTGCAGGGATTGATCTACAGCGTCAACACGCTGAAGGTGGCGAACCTTGCCACGCCGTTGATGCCGGATGATTTCCGCATGGTCGGCCAATTGCGCAAGGGTGGCGCCCATCTGCTGTTCGGCTACCTGCCCCACAGTCCCTGGCCGTATCTGGGACTGCTGGCCGGAGTGGCGCTGATCGTTGCGATGTGGCGCTATGAGCCGCCGCTGTTCGCGCGGAAGACCCGCGGCAAACGCCTGCTGACCGGCGCGCTACTGGCGGCGTTACTGCTGAGCTTGCTGACGGGCATCGCCGCGTGGGGCAAGATCTACAACGGGAGAGTGCTCTGGCTGGAGCCGTGGTCAGCGTCCTCCACCCGCGACCATTCCGGCCTGATCAGCTCGCTGATCATGTTTCACCTGCAGAACGGCCAAGGCAAGCACAAGCCCGATCTTGCCGCGGCAACGCGATTGATCGACCAGTCGGCGGATGCCATGCGCCAGTCCATGCAAACGCCGGTCGCGAACGGCGACTTGCCGGACATCGTGGTCGTGCAAAGCGAATCGTTCTTCGATCCGACCAGCATGCGCGGCTATGAGCAGAGCCAATTCACGCCCAACCTGCGCCGGCTCGCCAGCCACGGGAGCAGCGGCAAGCTGCACGTCCCCACCTTCGGCGGCGGCACCATCCGTACCGAATTCGAGGTGCTCACCGGGTTGTCGTTGCGCTACTTCGACAATCTGCAGTTTCCCTATCTGCAGATGAGCCACAAGTCGATACCGAGCCTGGTGCGCACACTCGATGCGCACGGTTACGAGACCGTGGCGCTGCACGGCAACGATCCATCGTTCTGGAATCGCACCAGCGCCTTCAAGGCGCTGGGCTTCCAGCGCTTCGTCTCGCAATCCTCGTTCCCCGCGAATGCGCCGATCGACGGCAAGTACATGGCCGACAGCGCGATGACCGACGAGATCATGGCGCAGCTGAAGGACACCGGGCCGCCGCAATTCATCTTCGCCATCAGCATCGAGGCGCACGGCCCGTATGATGTCGAACCGAGCCACGGCGCCGAACGCGACGCCATCCCGGTACCCGACGGCATCACCGGCAAGAACAAGCTGGAACTGCAGAACTACCTCTATCACATCGGCCACGCCGACGCCGAGCTCGGCCGGCTGGTGACCTGGCTGGCCCAGCGCAAGCGGCCGAGTCTGGTGCTGTTCTATGGCGACCACCTGCCAGCCTTGAGCGACAGCTATCAGATCACCGGCTTCGTCGATGGCCAGGACATGCTGAGCCAGGCCGGCACCTGGCTGCTGGTCGACCCGCACAGCCAGGGCGCTCCGACGCGGCACGACACGGCGGCATGGCTGCTGCCCGGAATATTGCTGGAGCAGGCCGGCATCCATGACGATTCCTACTTCGCGCTCACCCGGGTGATCGGGTCGCAGCTCGCCGCGCTGACCGAAGCACCTGGCGCGCCGCTACCCGTCGAAAGCAGCGATCAGCAGAAAACCGATCGGGCCATGGCCAGCGTCGATCAGCTGCGCATGAGCGGCAAGCTGGACAAGCTGTTGCCGAAGCCTGCCGCGGCGCCGACTGGCGGCATTGCGCACAGCGCCACCGAGCCGGCACAACTGCCCACCACCGGCGCGCTTCAGCCGTGAACCACGTGAATCCGTCGGCGTCTTGAATGTCCGCCCTGCGCAATCAACGGCTCGCTGTTCAGCGAGCTGTCTGCGCACTGCAGTGAATCGCGAGGTGTTCAGACCCCAGCAGGGGAATGACGCCTAGCGTCGTCGCAGCCTTGAAGCGCCTTTCGTCCATCGGGCTTCGCGGCACTTTCCCCCTGGAGGTTCACCCATGCACAAGACCATGCTTGCTGCCCTGATCATCGCTACCAGCGTGCTCAGCATCCCCGCGTTCGCCCAGGTCAGTCTCGGCGCCACCGCCAGCGTCGGGGCCGGCGTGAATGCCGGCGCGGCCGTGCCCCATGCGATGCATGCCGTCGATCAGACCGGCACGCGGGCGGCCCACACCCTGCAGCGTGTCGATCACAAGGCGAAGCACACCGCGCACCGGGCCAGCGTCCAGACCCGTTCGACCGTCAATGACAACGCCCGCGTGAATGCCGGCGGCGCAGCTGGTGCCGGCACGGCTGACAGCCACGCGGCCATGAGCGCGAACGTCCACACCGCTGCCAGCGTGGATGCCGCGCCGGCAACCCAGCGTGCCCGCGGCCAGTCGATTGGTGCCGATGCAAAAGTGAACGCCAATGCCGACGCGCACGGCCACTGAGTGCCCAGAGGCAAAGCCTCGGCACGAAACTCCCGCGGCTTCTTGCAGGATCACCACCTCAGGCGGGCACCCAGCCAAAAGAAAACCCCGCCTAGGCGGGGTTTTCCGTGATGCGGGTCCTGCGACTTCGCCGCTGTGCGGCTACGCTCAGAGCCTGCCCCGGACTTGATCCGGGGACGAACGGTGTGGACTTAGAAGTCCATACCGCCCATACCGCCCATGCCGCCACCCTGACCACCGCCGTGACCATGGCCGTCATCCTTCTTCGGCAGTTCGGCAATCATCGCCTCGGTGGTGATCGCCAGACCGGCGACCGATGCGGCGTGCTGCAAGGCCGTACGCGTCACCTTGGTCGGGTCCAGGATGCCCATCTCGACCATGTCGCCGAACACGCCGGTCGCGGCGTTGTAACCGAAGTTGCCGGTGCCTTCCTTGACGCGCTGGACGACCACCGACGGCTCTTCGCCGGCATTGGCGACGATCGCACGCAGCGGCGATTCCAGCGCGCGGCGGGTGATCGCGATGCCCAGGTCCTGATCGGTATTGTCACCCTTCAGGCCTTCGACCGCCTTCAGCGCGCGGATCAGCGCAACGCCGCCGCCGGGGACCACGCCTTCTTCGACGGCTGCACGGGTAGCGTGCAGAGCGTCTTCGACGCGGGCCTTCTTTTCCTTCATTTCGATTTCTGTGCCGGCACCGACCTTGATCACCGCAACACCGCCGGCCAGCTTGGCCACGCGCTCCTGCAGCTTCTCCTTGTCGTAGTCCGACGAGGTCTCCTCGATCTGCGCCTTGACCTGCGCGATGCGCGACTGGATCTTCTCAGCCTCACCGGCACCGTCGATGATCGTGGTGTTTTCCTTGGTGATGACGATGCGCTTGGCGC
>DAIMGD010000207.1:0-4582 GCA_036724165.1 Rhodanobacter sp. | reverse complement strand
CAGAGCAGGGCAACCAGGGCGACGCGAACGGTCTTATTCATGGTGACGTTCCTTACGAGTTGAGTTCCGACAAACGATGACGATTATGGTTACGGGACAGCGACGCCGGTTAACCGGCTGTTATTTTGACATGTGAAAGAGCGACCGTGGGTGCCGCTGCACGGTCGCTCTGACTGGCATGGCGCGGCAAAGCGCCACAACCGGAAACCGGACAAGCGCACAAGGCGCCGTTCGGGCCCACTCCCTGGGCATCGTGCCGCCTGGCTTGCGCTCGGCGGCATGGAAAATTCAGCGCTCCCGGTATGGCCCCCAGGACGGTTCACGCACGTCGCCATCGGAAAGCACCAGGCGCTGGCGAACCAGACCATCCGCCGAAACGGCATACAGCACACCGCGTCGCCCTTCGGTAGCGTCGTACAACAGCATGCTGGCATTCGGGGCAAAACTCGGGGATTCGTCTATCGGACCCGGCGAGAGGAACCGCACCTGACCACCCAGGCTGCGATCCATGATGGCGATACGATACACGTTCCCGTTGCCCTGCACCATTGCGATCTGCTTGCCGTCATAGCTCACCGAGGCGTCGGCGTTGTTCTGTCCCTGGAAACTGATCCGCTGCGGCGTGCCGCCACTGGCCGAAACCTGGTAGATCTGCGGGCGGCCCGAACGATCGGAGGTGAAATAGATGCTCTGGCCATCGGCCGCCCATACCGGTTCGGTATCGATCGACAGGCTGTTGGTCAGGCGGGTTTCCTGGCGAGTGGCCAAATCCAGCACGAACAGCTCCAGGTTGCCGACGTACGACAGCGCGACCGCCAGTTTTCTGCCGTCGGGCGACCACGCCGGGGCGCCATTGATGCCCTTGGCATGCGATTCCACCAATTGGCGCGAACCGGTCGTGATGTCCTGCACGTAGATATTCGAATTGCCGCTCTCGAACGAGACATAGGCAATCTTCTTGCCATCCGGCGACCACGCAGGCGACAGCAGCGACTCCTTGGAGCGGGCAACCACCTGCGGATTGAACCCGTCCGAATCGGCCACCAGCAGCGAGTAGGTCGTGTTGTTGCCCAGGCCGACCGCCGTGATATAGGCGATTCGGGTCCAGAACGCACCACGCACGCCGGTGATTTTTTGATAGATCTGGTCGGCGATTTGATGCGCGATGTCACGCAGATTGCCGGCCGAAGCGGTGAACGACTGGGCCAGCAGACTCTGCTGCTTGTTGACGTCCCACAGTTCGTAATCGACTTTCAGCATGCCGCCACCGGCATCGCTGATGCGGCCGACGGTGATGTAATCCTGCTTCAGCAGCCGCCAGGTGGCGAACTTGATGTCCGAACCCTTGGACGGCTGCTCGACGATCTCGCTCTTGGCCAGCGAACGGAACTTGCCGGAGCGGTTGAAATCATTGCGCATCACGTCGGCGATGTCGGTCGACAGCGGCGTGCCGCCCTGCTGGGCGAATGGCACCACCACGATCGGCGTGGCTGTCTTCAAACCGCCGACGATGTCGACATTCAGTGACTGGGCACTGACAGGCCCGACGACAAATCCTGCAATAACAAGCAGGAAGGACGCGATTAGAGGTCGCAATTTGCGCATGGCATTACTCACTGGGCTTGAAGGTCATGGTGAATCGTGGCGCAAATACTTTTTCAAAGCCCGCATATGGCAACGTATGCGTGGCTAGCACGGCATTTTCGATCGAACGTCGCCCCGCTTCATCGTATGGGCAACTGCTATCTACTTTCGCGCTTATCACATCACCACCGGGTATCTGCGCAATGTGAACGACGCAAGCAACACTGGGCATGTTATCGGGCCGGCGCCAATTTGGCGTGACTGCGTTCTGAATGGCTGCCTTGTACAAATCGGTCAACGCAGCATCCTGGCCATTGTTGCCGGTCTGCCGCTGGGCCGCGGGCGGCAGGTCGGGCTGGCCGTCGTCCTGTGCGTTCTTGAGATCTTCCATCTGCTGTTTGGCCTGGTCCGCCTTGCTGACCGCCTGTTTCGTCTGCGACGCCTGGGCATCCATCTTCGCGAACAGCTGGTCGATCTTTTTCTTATCCTCTATTTTCTTCTTGGCGACCTGCGCATCAATCTCCGACTGGCGCTGGCGCTCCTTTTCTTCCTGCAACTGCTTGGCGTCATCCGCCTTCTGCGCGGCGTCCTCGACCACGCGTTCCTGATCCTTGACGTCCGGCTGCTTCGGCGGCGGCGGCAGCTGCTTCACCACCGGCGTGTCCGGTTGCGGCGGCGGGGGCGGCGGCACGGCAGGCGGGGGCGGCACGGTGTTCGGCACCGGTTTGACCTTGACCGATTTGGGCGGCGGGCTGCCGGTGGGGCCGATCAAGGTCGCTTCGATCACCGGCCCCTGCAGCTGCAACGGTGCGGGACAGGCGATCGGGTTCAACCACGCCGGCAGGTGCAGGGCCTCGAACACGCTTTCATAACTTGAGCACGGCAGGATCGCGAGAAACAGGAACGCCACGATACCGACGTGCAGGATGGCGGAAAGTACGACCGCCTTCGGCGTGCCCCTACTTTCGTCCATTCTTCGCGCCCGACTGCGGCTGTGCCATCAGGCCGACCTTGCTCACTCCAGCCTGCTGCAGATCGGCCATCACCGCCACCACACCACCGTATTTGCCGTCGGCATCGCCAGCTACCAGCACGTTGACATCGGGGTTGACCTTCACGAACGCGCCGATCTTGAGCTTCAGCGTATCCACGTCGATCGGTTCGGCCTTGCTGCCCTCCATGGTCAGCAGCAGCGAGCCGTCCGATTTCACCGACACGATCACCGGATCCTTCTTCTCCTTCAGCGACTTCGCGTCTGCCTGCGGGAGGTTCACATCGACATTGGACTTGAGCATCGGCGTGGTGACCATGAAGATGATCAGCAGCACCAGCATCACGTCGATGTACGGCACGACGTTGATTTCGGACTTGAGCTTGTAGCGCTTCTGGCGGCGGGGAGTGGACATGGCTGCTGCTCCGTTCAGGCCGCGTCGTCGGTCTGGATCTGCCGCTGCAGCACGGAGGAGAACTCTTCCTGGAACACGTCGTAGTGCGCGGCCACCCGTTCGACCTTGGTCGCAAAACGGTTGTACATCCATTGCGCCGGGATCGCCGCGAACAGGCCCATGGCGGTGGCGATCAGCGCCTCGGAGATGTGCGGCGCGACCACCGCGATGGTCACATCCTTCATCTCGCCCAGGCCCTGGAACGCGCCCATGATGCCCCACACGGTGCCGAACAGGCCCACGTAGGGGCTGATCGAACCCACGTTGGCGAGGAACTCCAGATTGCGCTCGAGCAGGCCGATCTCGCGGGAGCCTGCCACGCGCATCGCGCGCTCGGCACCCTCGATCACGCTGCGTGGGTCATGCGTCTTGCGCTGGCGCTGACGGGCAAACTCGCGGAAGCCCGACTCGAAGATGTTCTCGATGCCGCCATTGTTGCCGCCGCGATTGCTGACCTCGCGAAACAGCTGGGCGAGATCGCCGCCGGACCAGAAGCGCTCCTCGAACGCCTCGGCGTTTTCCATCGCCGCCTTGGTCTGCGAGTGCTTGCGGATGATGATCACCCACGACATGAAGGAGAACACCAGCAGCACCAGCAGCACCATCTTTACCGGCCAGCTCGAATCCGCGATCAGCGAGAAAATATTCAGTCCACCGTTCATTGCTAGAAGGTTCTCCGCCAGTCGGCTCGTGGGTCAGGGTGTGGGTTCTGGAAAAAGTTCGTTCGGAATCGGTGCCGCGCGCATGCGTTGGACATCCACACAGGCCACGCGCACCTTGGCACGGATCAGGCTGCTGCCATCCGCCCGTGTGATCGTCTGGGTGAACAGGATACTGGCTGCGCGCCGTTCTTTGACTTCAACCGTTACCGACAGTTCATCATCCAGCAGGGCGGCGCGCAGGAAGTCGATCTGCATCTCGCGCACCAGGAATGCCAGCCCGGTGGCTTGCCTGAGTGCGGACTGGTCGATGCCGAGCCCGCGCAGCCATTCGCTGCGGGCGCGCTCCATGAAACGCAGATAGCTGGCGTGATAGACCACGCCGCCGGCATCGGTGTCTTCCCAGTACACCCGCACCGGCCAGCTGAAGGGCGACTTTGGCGCGGACTCAGACATCGCCGAGATCGGCATGGAACAGGTCGGTCGGCTGCGCCTGGCGCGGCGGCGGCGTGAGGCCGAGATGGCGCCAGCCCTTGGCGCTGACCATGCGACCGCGCGCCGTGCGGATCAGGTAGCCCTGCTGGATCAGGTACGGCTCGACCACATCTTCCAGCGTGCCGCGGTCCTCGCTCAGCGCCGCAGCCAGCGACTCCACCCCGACCGGGCCGCCATCGAAGTTCTCGATGATCAGGCTGAGCATGCGCCGGTCCAGTTCGTCGAAGCCTTCCGGGTCGATCTTCAGCATGTTCAACGCCGCCTGGGCCACCGGCAGGGTGATCTCGCCGCCGGCACGCACCTCGGCGTAGTCGCGCACGCGGCGCAGCAGGCGATTGGCGATACGCGGCGTGCCGCGCGAACGGCGGGCGATTTCCTGCGCGCCTTCCGGCGCGCAGA
>DAIMGD010000206.1:0-4606 GCA_036724165.1 Rhodanobacter sp. | reverse complement strand
TGTAGGCCAGCGCGCTCATGCCGCCCATCGAGCAGCCGATCAGGCAGGCCAGCTGGGTGATGTCGAGGCTGCTGACGGCGGCATGCGCGGCGTTGGCGACGTCTTCCAATGCCAGCGCGGGAAACGTCAGCCGATACGCTTCGCCGGTGGCCGGGTCGATCGAGGCCGGGCAGGTCGAGCCCTTGTCGCTGCCCAGCGAGTTCACGCAGATCACGAACCAGCGCGCGGTGTCGATCGCCTTGCCGGGACCGGCCATCTCTTCCCACCAGCCAGGCGTGGGATCGTCCGCGCATGATGTCATGTGCGCGCTGGGCGACAGGCCGGTCAGTACCAGCACCGCGTTGTCACGTGCGGCGTTCAACCTGCCCCAGGTCTCGTAGGCGACGTGCGCGCCATGCAGCTCGCCGCCGCGCTTCATCGGAAACGGCGAGGGCAGGCTGAAGTAATTCCGTGCGTCATGGCGGCGCGCGTCGTGGCTCATTCGTGCACCTTGTCGATCTTGATCGCGATCGGCGTTGCGCTGTCCACCGCGACGATACCGGCATCGCCCTCCAGATCACCCGGCTGGGCGATCGGCTGGCCGCTGTGGCTGATCCGCGCGCCGACGAAGACGCGTGCGACCGAGGACAGTTTCATGGCCGGTGTCATCGCCATCGCATCGGTGAGGGTGACGCTGATGGGCAGCTTGCCGGGATCAAGCCTGGCGACGGCCAGCGGCATCGGTGGACCGTTCTCGGCGCGGGCGTAGACGAACAGCACATCGCCGGCGCCGACCTGGTTTTTCAACGCGGGTGCCAGCGCTACCTGTACTTGAAGAGATGCGCCCTGCGCGACGGCCGTGGGCACGCTGCTCGCCGCGCCTGCGGGTGCGCCACCGGCGCGCGTATCGGCCGCAGCGATCTGTTCGGCCACTGCCTGGGCGACCTTCGAGCCCGGCTCCAGCTGCGGTTGCAGCAGACGCCAGGTGGCGGCCGCATCGTGGTACTGGCCGTGCTGGAAGTCGCTGATCCCGAGCAGCCACAGGCCGCGCTGGCTGTCGGGCTGCAGTTGCACGGCATGCCTGAGCAGATCCAGCGCGCGGCCTCCGATCAGGTGGTCGGCGCGCAGCATCGAATCGGTTTCGGCCCAGCCCACCATCGCCTCGGCGTTGTTCGCGTCGAGCTTCAGCACATGGTCGTAGGCATCGCGCGCGGCGACCGCATCGTGCTGCATGGTGCTGGTCTGCGCCAGCAGCATCCAGCCTTGCTGATCGTTCGGCTGCGCGGCGAGATGCGCGTGCAGCTCGTCGATTGCCTGCTGCAGGGTGAGCGGTTGTTCCGATGGTGCGGCAACGCCGTTGAGCGCCACCGGCGTGCCCACCAGCAGATACAGGCCGGCAGCCGTCAGCGGCAACACGAAGGCGATTGCCACGGCCAGTGCAAACACGCTGCGCGGACGGTCCGACTGCCGGCCGTGCCGCAACAGTGGCAACAACAAGGCGACCAGCGCCGCGGCGATCATCACTGCGGCGACTACAAAAAAAACCATCTTCACCAGTCGTCCCCGTTATCGGTTGGCTCACTGTTGCTGGGCATGTCGGGAGCGACGCCATCACGGCCGCGTTTGCGGATGGCCAGCAGCACCACGCCTGCACCGCCGAGCAGGATCAGCAGCGGGCCGAACCAGAGCAGCAGCGTGCCCGGTTTCAACGGCGGGTCGTACAGCACGTAATCGGAATAGCGATCGACCAGGTATTGCCTGATCTCGTCATCGCTCTTGCCCTGCTGCATCAGCTGGAAGATCTGGTTGCGCAGGTCGCGCGCGATCGGTGCATTGGAATCGGCCAGCGTTTCGTTCTGGCACATCGGACAGCGCAACTGCGCGGTCAGGTGCTGGAAGCGCAATTCCTGCGCGTGGCTGGCGAATGGCATCGGCTCGATCGCCTGCGCATGCGTCACGCCGGCGAACATCAGCACTGCCAGCAGCAGCGCATGCAGGAGCTGGCGCATCATCGTTGTGGCTCGCGCGACAGCGCGGCAATCGCCGGCTTCAATTCGCCGGCGATCACTTCGGGAGTCAACGGACCGATGTGCTTGTAACGGATCACCCCGTTGCCATCGATCAGGAAACTTTCCGGCGCACCGTACACGCCGAAATCGATCGCGGTGGTGCCGGGCAGGTCGGCGATCAGCAGGTTGTACGGATTGCCGTGTTCGGCCAGCCAGCGCTTGGCGTCCTCCGGCGCATCCTTGTAGTTGTAGCCGACCAGCTGCACGCCCAGCGTCGGGCCTTCGACCTGCAATACCGGATGCTCCGCGCTGCATTCCACGCACCAGCTGGCGAACACGTTGAGCAGGTAGGGCTTGCCCAGCAGATCGGCCTTGCTGACCGTTACCGTCGGCTCGTACAGCTTGGGCAGCACAAACGCCGGCGCCGGCTTGTTGAGCAGCGGCGACGGAATCGCGCTCTGGTCGTGGCTGGTGTTCCACCAGATGCCGAAGCCGAACAGCGCCACCAGCAGCACGAAACCGAAGAACGGCAGCAGCCGGCTCATGCGCGGGTTTCCTGCACGGTCAGCGCATCGAGGGTTGCAGCTTCGGCGCTACGCTTGACGCGGAAGCGCCTGTCGGTGGCACAGACGAAGCCGCCCAGCATCATCAGCAGGCCGCCACCCCAGATCCAGCGGATGAATGGCTTGTAGTACAGGCGCAGCGACCACGCGCCCTCGATGTTGCCGGCGTCCATCGGTTCACCCAGCGCCACATACAGGTCGCGGAAGAGGCCGGCGTCCACGGCGGACTCGGTCTGCACCTGACCGCGCAGGTAGGTGCGCTTCTGTGGATGCATCACCGCGACGGCATTGCCATTGCGGGTCACCGTGACCACGCCCTGGTCGGCGCTCCAGTTCGGCCCGGTGGCGCGGTGCACACCCTGGAAAAGGAAGTCGTAACCGCCGATGTGCTGGATCTGCCCCGGTGCCATCCGCACGTCACTGGTCACGCTGAGCGATTCGGACAGCAGCACGCCGGCGACGAATACACCCACGCCCAGATGCGCCAGCAGCATGCCGGCCATCTCGGCCGGATAGCGCCGGCCGCGCGGCATCTCACGCCAGCGCTTGATCGCATACAGCGCCACGCCGACCGTGAGCCATACCAGCGATGCCACGCCGGCGATCGCCTTGAGCTGACCGTTGACGAAGAACGCCGCCACGATCGCGCAGGCGGCTGCGGCGATGCCGGCACGCAGCAGCACCTGTTTCAGTATCGGCGTGTCGCCCTTGCCCCAGCGCAGGAACGGCCCGAACGGCAGCAGCAGCACCACCGGCAGCATCAGCAGTGGAAACAGGAAACCGAAATACGGCGGGCCGACCGAGATCCGGCCCATGTTCAGCGCATCGCCGATCAGCGGGAACAGCGTGCCCAGCAGCACCATTGCCGCCGCCACCGCAAACATCAGGTTGCCGATCAGCAGCACGGTCTCGCGCGACAGCAGCTTGAACGCCTTGCCGCCGGCGACCTTCGGCGCGCGCAGCGCATACAGCAGCAGCGAGCCGCCGACCACGATGCTCAGGAACGCCAGGATGAAGATGCCGCGGCGCGGATCGGAGGCGAACGCATGCACCGAGGTGAGCACGCCCGAACGCACCAGGAAGGTGCCGAGCAGGCTCAGCGAGAATGCGAAGATCGACAGCAGGATCGTCCATGCGCGCAGGCTGCCGCGCTTCTCGGTCACCGCCTGTGCATGGATCAGCGCCAGGCCGACCAGCCACGGCATGAAGCTGGCGTTTTCCACCGGATCCCAGAACCACCAGCCGCCCCAGCCCAGTTCCGCATACGCCCACCAGCTGCCGGCGACGATGCCGCAGGTGAGGAACGCCCACGCGACGTTCGTCCATGGCCGCGCCCAGCGCACCCACGCCTGTTCCAGTTCGCCGCCGAGCAACGCGGCGATCGAGAACGCGAACGCCACCGAGAAGCCCACATAGCCCGTATACAACACCGGCGGGTGGAACGTCATGCCCGGATCCTGCAGCACCGGGTTCAGGTCGCCGCCATCGCCGGGCATCGGCAACAGCCGTCCAAACGGATCCGAAGTGAAGATGATGAAGGTCAGAAAGCCCACCGCGATCAGGCCCATCACGGCCAGCACGCGGGCGGCGAATACTTCCGGCAGCTTCTGGCTGAACGCGGCCAGCGCCACCGTCCACACGTTGAGGATGAAGATCCACAGCAACAGTGAACCCTCGTGCGCGCCCCACACCGCGGCGATGCGGTAATACCACGGCAGCGCCAGGTTCGAGTTGTCGGCGACGTACTTCACCGAGAAATCGAAATGCACGAACGCCCATACCAGGATGCCGAACGCGAGCGCCACGAACACCGCCTGACCGGCGGCGGCGGGACGCGCCACCGCCATCAGCGCGCGATTGCCGCGCCATGCGCCGATCAGCGGCAGGATGCCCTGCGCCAGCGCCAGCAGCAGTGCGAGGATCAGCGCGAGCTGGCCGAGTTCAGGAGTCATGGCATGTTGCCCTGCGCGGCGGCATCTTCGATCTTCTTGTTCGCGTGTGCCTTGGCCATCGCGTCCTTCAGCTCTTTCGGCATGTAGGTCTCGTCATGCTTGG
>DAIMGD010000205.1:0-4615 GCA_036724165.1 Rhodanobacter sp. | reverse complement strand
TGTAGGCCAGCGCGCTCATGCCGCCCATCGAGCAGCCGATCAGGCAGGCCAGCTGTTCGATGCCCAGACTGCTGACGGCGGCGTGCGCGGCGTTGGCGACGTCCTCCAGCGCCAGATCGGGAAACGTCAGCCGATATGGCTCACCGCTGGCTGGGTCGATGGATGCGGGGCAGGTCGAGCCCTTGTCGCTGCCCAGCGAATTCACGCAGATCACGAACCAGCGCGAGCTGTCGATCGCCTTGCCCTGGCCGGCCATGTCTTCCCACCAGCCGGGCGTGGGGTCCTCTTCGCAGGAAGCCATGTGCGCGCTGGGTGACAGGCCGGTCAGTACCAGCACCGCGTTGTCGCGCGCGGCGTTCAATTCGCCCCATGTTTCGTAGGCAACGTGCGCGCCGTGCAGTTCGCCGCCGCGTTTCATCGCGAACGGCGAGGGCAGCGCGAAGTAGCGGCGGGCGTCGTGGCCCATCAATGCACCTTGTCGATGCTGATCTTGATGGGTGTCCTGCTGTCCACCGCCACGGTGCCGGCGTCGCCCTCGAGGTCACCGGATTGCGCGATCGGCTGGCCGCTGTGGCTGATCCGCGCGCCGACGAAGACGCGGGTGACCGAGGACAGTTTCATCACCGGTGTCATCGCCATCGCATCGGTCAGGGTGACGCTGGCCGGCAACTGACTGGCATCGAGTCTGGCGACAGCCAGCGGCATCGGTGGGCCGTTCTCGGCGCGGGCGTAGACGAAGAGAACGTCGCCCGGAGCCAGCTTGTCCTTCAATGCTGGTGCCAGCGTGACCTGCACTCGCAACGTGGCACCTTGCGACGCGGGCGCGGCGGCGCTGCTCGCAGTTTCAGCCGGCGCGCCGCCAGCGCGGGCGTCGGCCACGGCGATCTGCTCGGCGACCGCCTTGGCCACGTTGGAGCCGGGTTCCAGTTGCGGTTGCAGCAATCGCCAGGTGGCGGCCGCATTCCGGTAGTCGCCATGCTGGAAGTCGCTGATGCCGAGCAGCCACAGGCCGCGCTGGCTGTCCGGATGCAACAGCACAGCGCGCTTGAGCAGTTCCAGCGCGCGGCCTTCGATCATGTGGTCGCTGCGGGTTATCGAATCGTTTTCGGCCCAGCCCACCATCGCCTCGGCGTTATTGGCGTCGAGCTTCAGCGCGTGATCGTAGGCATCGCGGGCAGCGGCTGGATCGTGCTGGATGGTGCTGGTCTGCGCCAGCAGCATCCAGCCCTGCACGTCATCCGGCTGCTGCGCCAGATGGGCGCGCAGTTCGCTGAGTGCCTGTTGCATGGTCAACGGTTGCGCGGCTTCGGCAGATACGCCGTTGAGCGCGGCAGGCGTGCCCACCAGCAGGTACAGGCCGGCAGCCGACAGCGGCAGCGCGAAGGCAATCGCCAGGGCCAGCGCAAAAACACCACGGCTGCGGCCGGACCGGCGGCCCTGGCGCACCAGCGGCAGCAGCAAGGCGGCCAGCGCCACAGCGATCATCGCTGCAGCGGCTATGAAAAAAGCGGTTTTCACCAGTCGTCCCCGTGGTCGGTCGGTGTGTCTTCGGTGGGCGCTTCCGTGGCGGCGTTGCCGCTGCGGCTGCGTTTGCGGATTGCTGCCAGCACCACACCGGCACCGCCGAGCAGGATCAGCAGGGGGCCGAACCACAACAGCCAGGTGCCGGCGGTCAGCGGTGGGTCGTACAGCACGAAGCCGGAGTAGCGGGCGACCAGGTATTGCTTGATCTCGTTGTCGCTTCTGCCCTGCTGCATCATCCGGAAAATCTGGTTGCGCAGGTCGCGTGCGATCGGTGCGTTGGAGTCGGCCAGCGTCTCGTTCTGGCACATCGGGCAACGCAGCTGCTGGGTGAGGTGCTGGAAGCGCAACTCCTGCGCATGGTTGGCGAACGGCATCGGTTCGATCGCCTGCGCATGGGCCACGCCGACGCTCATCAGCAACATCACCACCAGCATGCGAACAAGGCCGCGCGTCATGGCCGAGCCTCGCGCGCCATCGCCGCAATCGCCGGCTTCAGTTCCTTCGCCAGCACGTCGGGCGTGATCGGGCCGATGTGCTTGTAGCGGATCACGCCTTTCGCATCGATCAGGAAACTTTCTGGTGCGCCGTATACGCCGAAGTCGATCGCCGTGTTGCCGGGCTCGTCGGCGATCAGCAGGTTGTACGGATTGCCGTGTTCAGCCAGCCAGCGCTTGGCGTCGGCCGGTACGTCCTTGTAGTTGTAGCCGACCAGCTGCACGCCCAGCGTCGGGCCTTCGGCTTCCAGCACCGGGTGCTCCACACCGCATTCGACACACCAGCTGGCGAACACGTTGAGCAGGTAAGACTGACCCAGCAGATCGGCCTTGCTGACCATCTGCGCGGGTTCGTACAGCTTCGGCAGGTTGAACGCGGGCGCGGGCTTGTCGAGCAGCGGCGATGGAATCGCGTTCTGGTCGTGCTGGGTGTTCCACCAGATGCCGAAGCCGAACAGCAGCACCAGCAGCATGAAACCGAAGAACGGCAACAACCGGTTCATGCGTGCGTTTCCTGTACCTGCAAGCCCGCAGCAGCGGCTTCCGCGTTCGCAACGCGCTTGAGGCGGAAGCGCTTGTCGCCGGCGCAGATGAAACCACCCAGCATCATCAGCAGGCCGCCGCCCCAGATCCAGCGGATGAATGGTTTGTAGTAGAGCCGCAGCGACCATGCGCCTTCGATGTCCTTCGCATCCATCGGCTCGCCCAGCGCCACGTACAAGTCGCGGAAGATGCCGGCATCCACCGCCGATTCGGTTTGCACCTGGCCGCGCAGGTAGGTGCGTTTCTGCGGATGCATCACGGCGACGGCCTCGCTGTCGCGGGTGACCGTGACCACGCCCTGGTCGGCACGCCAGTTCGGTCCGGTGGTGCGATGTGCGCCGTCGAAGCGGAAATCGTAGCCGCCGATGTGCTGGGTCTGGCCCGGCGCCATCCGCACATCGCTGGTCACACTGAGCGATTCGGACAGCAGCACGCCGGCCACGAATACGCCCACGCCCAGGTGCGCCAGCAGCATGCCGGCCATCTCGGCGGGGTAACGGCGACCGCGCGGCACTTCACGCCAGCGCTTGATCGCATACAGCAGCACACCGACCGCAAGCCAGACCAGTGCCGCCACGCCGGCGATCGCCTTGAGCTTTCCGTCGACGAAGAACGCCGCCACGATGGCGCACGCCAGCGCAGCGATGCCGGCGCGCAGCAGCACCTGCTTCAGCGCCGGCGTATCGCCCTTGCCCCAGCGCAGGAATGGGCCGAACGGCAGCAGCAGCACTACCGGCAACATCAGCAGCGGAAACAGGAATCCGAAGTAGGGCGGCCCGACCGAGATGCGGCCCAGATTCAGCGCATCGCCGATCAGCGGAAACAGCGTACCCAGCAGCACCATCGCCGAGGCCACCGCGAACATGAGATTGCCGATCAGCAGCACGGTCTCGCGTGACACGATCTTGAACGATTTGCCGCCGACCACCTTTGGCGCGCGCAGCGCGTACAGCAGCAGCGAGCCGCCGACCACGATGGTCAGGAACGCCAGGATGAAGATGCCGCGGCGCGGATCGGAAGCGAATGCATGCACCGAGGTGAGCACGCCCGAGCGCACCAGGAAGGTGCCGAGCAGGCTCAGCGAGAACGCGAAGATCGACAGCAGGATCGTCCACGCACGCAACGAGCCGCGCTTCTCCGTGATCGCCTGTGCATGGATCAGTCCCAGACCCACCAGCCACGGCATGAAGCTCGCGTTTTCCACCGGATCCCAGAACCACCAGCCGCCCCAGCCCAGCTCCGCATACGCCCACCAGCTGCCGGCGACGATGCCGCAGGTGAGGAAGGCCCACGCGATATTCGTCCACGGCCGCGCCCAGCGCACCCATGCCTGCTCCAGCTCGCCGCCGAGCAGGCCGGCGATCGCGAACGCGAATGCCACCGAGAAGCCGACGTAGCCGGTGTACAGCACCGGTGGATGGAACGTCATGCCCGGATCCTGCAGCACCGGGTTGAGATCGGCGCCGTCGCCAGGCATCGGCAACAGCCGGCCGAACGGATCGGAGGTGAAGATGATGAAGGCGAGGAAACCCACCGCGATCAGGCCCATCACGGCCAGCACGCGCGAGGCGAAGACTTCAGGCAGTTTCTGGCTGAACGCGGCCAACGCCACCGTCCACACGTTGAGGATCATGATCCACAGCAGCAACGAGCCCTCGTGTGCGCCCCATACTGCGGCGATGCGGTAATACCAGGGCAACGCCAGGTTCGAGTTGTCGGCCACGTACTGCACCGAGAAGTCGAAACGCACGAAAGCCCATACGAGGATGCCGAACGCGATCGCCACGAACACTGCCTGGCCTGCGGCGGCGGGTCGTGCCACGGCCATCAGCGCACGATTGCCGCGCCATGCGCCGAGCAGCGGAAGAATGCCCTGCGCCAGCGCCAGCAGCAGGGCGAGGATCAGCGCGAGCTGGCCGAGTTCGGGGGTCATGGCTGCGGGGTTCCTGGCATGTTGTCCTGCGCCGCAGCGTCGCCGTCGATCTTCTTGTTGGCGTGCGCCTTGGCCATCGCGTCCTTCAGCTCTTTCGGCATGTAGGTCTCGTCATGCTTGG
>DAIMGD010000204.1:0-4621 GCA_036724165.1 Rhodanobacter sp. | reverse complement strand
ATACAGCAGCACGCCCTGGTCGCCGTCGATGTAGGTGATCGCGCTCTTGGTGCTGGCGGTGCTGCCGTAGCCGGGATCGTAGGTGAAGTGGCCGGTGTCCTTGTACAGCGTGCCGATGTCGATGCATGCCGGACCAAGCGTGCCGCTGATCAGCGGCAGCTCACTGCTGCGGTTGCTCGACTCATCCACCAGCTTGACGATCTTGGGATCGGACACGGGAACCTCCTTACATGTGGGCCACCACCGACGGCGATCGCAATGACGGAGCCGGCCGGCAAGAAAAAACAGGCAGCGCACGCCGGGGAAAACATGCGTTGCAACGGACGCCTGTGGCGTCTGACACTCACCATTATCGCATAAGGTCCTGCACACATTCGACGGCGAATGGCGCATCCGCACGCACGAAAAAACACGGGGCAAGCCTGCGCTTGCCCCGTGCTTCACATCAGATCCGGCCAGTCACCATGCAGCGATGACCATCCCGTCGCTTACTCTTTGACAGCGCCCGCATAGCGGCGGCGGAACTTGTCGACGCGACCGCCAACATCCAGCGTCTTCTGCTTGCCGGTGTAGAACGGGTGCGAATGGCTGGAGATATCCACCTTGATCAGCGGGTACTCGTTGCCGTCTTCCCACTTGATGGTTTCCTTGCTGGACATGGTCGACTTGGTCAGAAACGCAAAGTCGGACGACAGGTCCTGGAATACCACCGGCTTGTTGTTCGGATGGATATCAGGCTTCATGACAGGCTCTAAAGCGATGGTGATAAGAGCGGTATTGTAACGGCGAATCGACAGGCGCCGCAACCCAAGGGTCTTTGGCCTGCCGAGCGCCCGGACTTCAGGCCGCCAGGCCCAAGGCGCGCCGCACCATGACGGAAAAGCGCTCATGGTCGACCTCCAGCACGATGTTCGCCCGCGCAGGCTGGCCCAGTCGCCCGGCCCAGTCCACCACCGTGGCGCCACGGGTGAGCCGACCATCCAGCTCCACCGCGACGGCGCGCGTCTCGCTGCGGGTGACGATCGACGGATCGATCGCGACGGCCATGGCCAGCGCGTCGGCGGCGATCACTCCGCTGCGATCGTGGGTGGCGTTGTAGCGACGCGCCGTGGCAACGATCTGCCCGAAGAATTCGGCACGTTGATCGCCGGCGGCCAGCCAGCGATCGAATTCGGCATCGTCAAGCGCATGCCGCAGCGTCGCCTCCCAGTCGACCAGATCGAATGAAGGGAACGCTTCGAACACCACATGCGCGGCTTCCGGATCGAAGCCGACATTGAACTCCGCCGGTACTTTGCCTGTGTTGCCACGACCGGTGACCGCGCCCCCCATCACCACCAGCCGGGCCACCCGCTGCGGCAGCGTCGGGTCCAGCCGCAGCGCCAGCGCCAGATTCGTCAACGGCGCGAGTGCGACCAGCGTCAGCTCGCCGGGACGTTCGCGGGTCAACCGAATCAGCGCCAGTGCGGCCGACTCATCGCTCAGCGGCGCCTTCGGCTCGGGAAAACCGATATCGCCGAAGCCATCCTGGCCATGCACGAACGCGGCATCCTCCTCCGGCAGGCGTACCAGTGGCGAGGCACAGCCGGCAAACACCGGCGTGTCGGCGCCGAGCAGATCAATCAGCGTGCGCGCATTGCGCACGGTATGTCCAAGTCCCACATTGCCCGCGGCGATGCTCAGGCCGACGATGTCGGCATGCGCATGCGCCATCAGGATGGCCAGTGCGTCGTCGACGCCGGGATCGGTATCAATCAGCAGTTGCGGTTTGCTCATCAGGTGTCAGTCATGTCGATGCAATGGAACAGCTTAGAGGGAACAGGACACGGGCAATAGCCTTGCAAGCCTGCCGTAGCGCTCGATGCCCTTCATGCATGTACATAACGCGCGGCACCGCCGATCCAGCGTTCGATCAACCGTTCGGTCTGCTGCGGGTGATCCGCCAGCATGCGTGCGCCAACCTGCTGCACCGCGGGCAGCAGGTGCGCGTCGCGGGTCAGGTCGGCAATCCGGAAACTGAGCTGGCCGGTCTGGCGGGTGCCGAGCACCTCGCCCGGGCCTCGCAATTGCAGATCCTTCTCCGCGATGCAGAAGCCATCGGTGGTCTCGCGCATCACCTGCAGCCGTTCCCGCGCCAGCTGACCCAGCGGCGGCTGGTACAGCAGCACGCAGCTGGACGCGAGCTGGCCGCGGCCGACCCGGCCACGCAGCTGGTGCAGCTGGGCCAGCCCGAGCCGCTCGCTGTTCTCGATCACCATCAGGCTCGCGTTGGGTACGTCAACACCGACCTCGATCACCGTGGTCGCCACCAGCACGGCCAGTTCGCCCGCCTTGAACGCATCCATCACCGACTGCTTTTCCTTCGGCTTCATGCGTCCGTGAATCAGGCCGACCCTGAAGCCGGTCAGCGCGGCGGACAGTTCGGCGTGCGCCACTTCGGCCGCCTGCGCGCGCAGCTGTTCGGACTCCTCGATCAACGTGCATACCCAGTACACCTGCCGCCCATCGCCGCAGGCGGCATGAATGCGTTCGATCACCTCGATCCGCCGGGCATTGGAAATCGCGATCGTCTGCACCGGCGTGCGGCCGGGCGGCAATTCGTCGATGGATGACACGTCCAGATCGGCATACGCGCTCATCGCCAGCGTGCGCGGAATCGGCGTGGCGGTCAGCACCAGCTGGTGCGGGACCTGTTCGCCGTCCTGACCCTTGTCGCGCAAGGCCAGCCGTTGTTGCACACCGAAGCGGTGTTGCTCATCGACGATCACCAGCCCGAGCCGGGCAAAGCTCACCCCTTCCTGCATCAGCGCATGCGTGCCGATGACTACCGCCACCCCCGCAGCGACCCGCTCCAATGCCAGCCTGCGCGCCTTGCCCGTCACTTTCCCGGCCAGCCATTCGACCTCGATCCCAAGCGGCAGCAGCCAGTGCCGGAAATTGTGCAGATGCTGCTCGGCCAGCAGTTCGGTCGGCGCCATCAGCGCGACCTGATGACCGGATTCCACCGCAGCCAGTGCGGACCATGCGGCGACCACCGTCTTGCCGCTGCCGACATCGCCCTGCACCAGCCGCAGCATCGGCCGCGACTGCGCCAGATCGTGCGCGATTTCCGTGCTGACCCGCTGCTGTGCCGCGGTCAACACGAAGGGCAGCCGCGCGAGCAGCTGTCTGCGCAAGTTGCCATCGCCACCCAGCACCGGTGCATGACGTCGGCGCACGGCCGCGCGCATGCGCTTGAGGCTCAGATGCTGGGTCAGCAATTCTTCGAAGGCCAACCGCTGCTGCGCGGGATGCCGCCCCAGCATGAGCTGCCCCAGATGGGCATCCGGCGGTGGCCGATGCACGTACAGCAACGCATCGCGCAACGAGGCCAGCCCATGTTCGGCACACAGCCCGGGCGGAATCAATTCCAGTTGTGCATCCGAGGGCAGCCATGCCAGTGCCTTGCCGATCACCCCAGCCAGCCGCTTCTGGCCGAGACCCTCCGTGGTCGGATAGACCGGACTGAGCAGGTCATCGACGGCCGCCACATCGCTGCCGCTTAGCCGCTGATATTGCGGATGCACCATCTCCAGACCCTGCGCACCATGCCGCACTTCGCCGTAGCAAAGCAGCCGCGTACCCGGCAGCAGCTGCTCGGCCTGCGCCCGGTTGAAGTGGAAAAAACGCAGCAGCAGGGTCTGCTGGCTGGCATCGCCGATCGCCACCTTCAGTTGCGGGCGATAGCGAAAACCGCGCTCGACCGCCTCGACCACACCCTCGACCTGCGCCCGCTCGCCAACGCGCAGATCCGCGATCGCGGTCACGCGCGTCTTGTCCTCGTAGCGCAGCGGCAGGTGGAACCACAGATCCTGCACCCGCTCCAGTCCGAGCCGCGCCAGCGACGCGACCAGCGCCGGACCAACGCCAGCCAGCGCGCTGATCGGCATGATGCCCGGGTCAGTACCAGCGGCGACGGAAGCAGAACGGGCGATGCGGGCGGTCATAGCGTACAAGCCTAACCGAGCGTCGTCTCTTGTCGTAAGCCAGACGCCGACAATGTCTGTCGGGGCGGAGCGAAGGGTGCGATCAGTCCCCGCCGATCACGGCAGCACCATCACCGCATCGACCTCGACCTGCGCCGCCTTCGGCAGGCCGGATACCTCGATGGTCGAACGTGCCGGATACGGCTGCCGGAAGTATTCAGCCATCACGGCATTGACCGCGGCGAAGTTCGCCAGGTCGGTGACATAGATGCCAACGCGCACGATCTGCGCCAGCGATCCGCCGGCCGCCTTCGCCACCGCGTCCAGATTGTCGAACACCCGCCGCGTCTGCACGCTGATGTCGCCATCGACCAGCGTGGCAGTCAGCGGATCGAGCGGAATCTGGCCGGAGAAATACACCGTGTTGCCATGGCGCACGGCCTGTGAATACGGGCCGATCGCGGCCGGGGCCAGTTCAGTGGCGATGATGCTGCGGGACATGGATCGACCTCAAATGATGGATGACGCATCAGTGTAAAAGAGCGCGTCCCTGCGTGCGAAAAGCCGGCATTCGGGGACGTTCGTGACTGATTGCGCGGCATGCCTAGCAGGCTGTTGAGAAACTATGGCTCGTCGTCGTGGTCATAGTTTGCCTC
>DAIMGD010000203.1:0-4630 GCA_036724165.1 Rhodanobacter sp. | reverse complement strand
AAGCGGATTGCCACACCAAGCGTTATCAGGACTGTTCCTGCAGTCACCCGTCTAGTGCCATGGACTATTCAAGATGAAACGACATCTCAACTTTTTTCTGCAACGCAAGCGTACCGAATTTGATGATGCCAATGACGCGCATCGACCAGTTTCACCCGGCGACAGCAATGGTACCGTCCAGACGAAGGATGGCTATGACTGGCTGCACCTGATCAAGCAGGCTCAGCCAAGTCGCGCACCCGCGCATTGACACTGCCGGCACAGCTCACGGCCCCGTTTCAGGCCAGGCCTGAGGCAGCTTGCGGATATCGGCCACCGAATATCCGAGCTGCTTCACGCGAGCCACCAGCGCGTCGTAATCGGCCTGCGGAATCGTCGGCGTGCGCGCCATGATCCACACGTAGTCGCGCTTGTCGCGGGCGATGATCGTCTGGCTGTAGTTGTCGTCCAGGTACGCCACGACGTATTGCGCCTTGATCGGCCAGACCAGCTGCACGCCCCAGACGGCGTTGCCGGCGTGATCCAGCTGGCGGTGAAGCTGAACTTCGCCGTATGGCATTTGAATCCGGCGATTCTGGGGTGAGTTGCGCGGAGAACCCGGCGGCTCCGTTCGCTGCCGCGTTCCGAACGGAACAGGCGTCCATGGCTGGCTTTTTTCCCAGGCAGCCTGCAGGCTTCAAGATCACAGCAGCCTCATGCAACCAGGCGTTGCCTTGGAGTCAGCCTTGCCCGTCATTCGCCGAGCCGAATCATCCGACGCGATGCGTCTCGCCGAACTGGCGGAGCTGACGTTCCGGAACACCTTCGAGGCGACCAACACGCCCGAAGACATGCGCCT
Organism: Rhodanobacter sp.; assembly: GCA_036724165.1. Taxonomy (GTDB): domain Bacteria; phylum Pseudomonadota; class Gammaproteobacteria; order Xanthomonadales; family Rhodanobacteraceae; genus Rhodanobacter. The sequence continues at coordinate 3,792 of DAIMGD010000203.1, read as the reverse complement.
TCATTGTGCGATCCATTACAGCGAAGCCATCCAGTCGCGGGAAATCTCGGACCCAGAGATGGCAACGCTGATCTGTGATCACGATGGCCAACTCGTCGGCTTCGCCCAGCTTCGCTGGGGCCGTCCGCCCGACTGCATCAAGGCCGAACGGCCCGCCGAGATCCAGCGCCTGCGAGCCGAGATGTTGCATCGCGTTGGACTGTCGGATCTGCTGAAGCCGAGAGTGCTCGTCTGATCCGCATCCATGCGAGGGAAGGAATTTGGCCAAGCACCCGATGTTCGTGCGCTTCGCTTTCGGTGGGCTCGCGCTTGGCGGTGTGATGCATTTCGCCATCGACGTGCTCTCACAGTATTTTCGGGGAACACGAGAACCCGGCCCGGAGACCTCTCTCTACTACGGCGGCTTGCGGTGGCCTGGCTTGATCAGCGGGACTCGATCAGGCTCATCACAAAGTCCAGAAACGCCCGTGTTTTCGCCGGCATATGCTGGCGCGACGGGTAGAGCGCATAAAGTGGAAAACGCTCGTCCTGCCAGTCGGGGAACAGCTCCACCAGCCGGTGTTCACTCAATAGAGCCTCCGCGCCAAGCTGCATGATCTGAGCAATGCCATAGCCCGCCGCACACGCGGCGTGCATCGTGCCCACATCGTTGACCAGCAGGCGACCGCCGGTGGCGATTTTCAGTTTGCTGCGTTTGCGATGGAATTCCCAGACAAACGGCCGGCCGGTTTCCGGGTCGCGGAATTCGATGCAGACGTGTTTGCCGCCTTCGAGGTCCCGCGGCTTTTCCGGTCGTCCGTAGCGTTTCAGATACGCCGGCGATGCCACGGTCACGATACGCGTCTCCAGCAGCTTGCGTGCCACCAGGCTGGACTCCCGCGGCTCACCCAGCCGGATCGCCAGATCGAACCCGTCAGCCACCATGTCGCCCAGCTGATTGCGCGTCACCAGATCCAGCTGCAGCTGCGGGTGCTGATCGAGGAAGACGCCCAGCCTAGGCGCGAGAATCAATCGCGAAAACAGCGGGTCGACGTTGATGCGCAACCGGCCACGCACCGCGCTGGCCCCCTGCGCAGCGCTCGCTGCAGCCTCCTCCAGCCCGGCCAGCAACGGCATCACCTGCTGATAAAACCGTTGCCCCTCGTCGGTCAGCGCCAGCGAGCGGGTGGTGCGATCGAATACGCGGATGCCCAGCCGCGATTCCAGCCGCGACACCGCGCGACTGACACCCGGCGGTGACATGTTCAAGGTCTCCGCCGCACTGGTGAAGCTGCCACCGTCGACCACGGCGGCCATGACACTGATGCCGTTCAGCGTGCGCTCGTCGAACATGCTCATTGATGACATCGACGCATGATTGAAATGACTTTGATGCTATCGCGAAACAGGTGTCGGCGTCGCAAACTCTCCTCGCCGCGGCACTCGCCGCAACTCGCGGAGATAAACACCATGTTTGCCATCACAGGAATCACCGGGCAGGTCGGAGGAGTGGTCGCTCGCCATCTGCTGAGCGCAGGTCACGATGTTCGCGCCGTTGTTCGCAATGCGGCCAAAGGCGAGGTCTGGGCGGCGCAGGGTTGCGAACTCGCCATCGCCGACATGGATGATGCGCCCGCGCTGGAGCGTGCCTCTACGGGTGTCGACGGGGTTTTCATCCTGCTGCCGCCCAACTTCGATCCCTCACCGGGCTTCGTCGAAACCCGTCGCACCATCGCCGCCGTGCACGCCGCCCTGGCACGGGCGAAGCCGACCAAGGTGGTCTGCCTGTCGACGATCGGCGCCCAGGCGCCGCAGGACAACCTGCTGACCGCACTGCGCCTGATGGAAGAGTCATTCAGCGATCTCCCCATGCCGATCCGCATTCTGCGCGCCGGCTGGTTCATGGAAAACGCTGCTTGGGATGTTGCCGCCGCGCGCGACGAAGGCGACATCGGCAGTTTTCTGCAGCCGCTGGACAAGCCGGTGCCGATGGTGGCCACGGCCGATATCGGACGCCTGGCGGCGCAGTTGCTGCAAGACACCTGGAACGGTCGGCAGGTCATCGAGCTTGAGGGGCCCGAGCGCGTCACGCCGCGGCAGCTGGCGGCCAGTTTCAGTCGCGTACTCGGGCGCGATGTCGGCGTGCATGCGGTGGCGCGCGAAACCTGGGAGACGCTTTTTCGCTCGCAGGGCATGCAATATCCCGCGCCGCGGATGCAGATGCTCGATGGCTTCAATGAGGGCTGGCTGGAGTTCGAGCACGGTGAGAGTGGTTCGCTCAAGGGCACAACAGGAATCGACGTCGTGCTGCGCGCGATGGTCGAGCAGGCGAGCTGACTTTCACACCGTCCAGGTCGCCGGATGCGAATCACGCCATCCGGCATTACCCATCTGCCACAGGAACAATGCGATGGCATCGGATGTATCGAGGGACGTTCCGGCGAGGCAACGTGGGATCCCCGCGCCACCCGCCTCCCTGTTCATGGCCTTTACCTGCTGCGTGATTGCCGCCGGCAGTTACTTTGCCCAGCCCTTGGCGGCGGTGATCGGTGTTGATCTGGGCATGCGGCCGTGGTCGTTTGGCTTGATGGTGACCTTGGGCCAGGCTGGCTACTGCCTGGGTCTGCTGCTGATCGCTCCGCTGGGTGATTTGCTCGAAAACCGGCGGCTGCTGGTCATCCTGATGGCCCTGTCCGCACTGTCGCTGGCGCTGGCCGGGATGGCTCGTGCCGGCTCGGTATTCCTGCTGGCCTGCCTCGGCATTGGCGTTACCTCCACCTCGGTGCAACTGCTCGTGGCCATGGCCACCCTCAGCGCCGCCCCGCAGGCGCGCGGGAACATGGTCGGACGCGTGACAGGCGGTTTGCTGCTGGGCATTTTGCTGGCTTGGCCCGTGGCGAACCTGGTGAATGCCTGGTTCAGTTGGCGCACGTTGTTCCTCGGAGATGCCCTGCTGGTAGCGTTGCTGGCCATCGTGGTTCGACGTGCGCTGCCATGCCACCTGCCGCCGCAAGGGACCGGCTACCGCGCTCTGCTCGCCTCGCTGTGGCCACTGTGGCGCGAGCACGCTGAACTGCGCCGACGCACCGCGATTCAGGCGTTGCTGTTCGGTGTATTCAGCCTGTTCTGGACGTCGGCGCCACTGTGGCTCAAAGCACGCTACGGACTCGGTGCAGGCGGGATGGCATTGTTCGGGCTGGTTGGCGCCGCCGGCGCATTCGCCGCGCCGCTGGCAGGCAAGCTGGCCGATCGTGGCCATGAACGCGCAGCTTCTGCTGCGGGGCTGATCGCCGTCATCGTCGGCTGCGTTCTGGTCATGGCCGGTGGCCCGGTCTACCTGCCAGTGACGGGTGGTCTGTTGATCGACGCGGGCGTGCAGACAAACCACGTGATCTCGCAGCGCCGCATCCTCTCGCTGCAAACGGAGTCCGCCCATAGGCTCAACAGTCTTTATATCGCACTGTTCTTTCTGGGCGGGGCGATCGGCTCAGCACCTGCCGCACCGTTGTATTTGCACGACTGGCGGCTTCCCGCTGCCATCGGTGCTTGTGCCGGCTTGGTGGCGCTAGGTCTCTGGACCCGCTCGACGTTGCGCTGGAGCGCGCAGGCCTGATCATGAACACATCAATACCACCGAAGAAGATTGCCATGTCACGCATTTTCATTACCGGTTCAACCGATGGACTGGGCCGGATGGCCGCACAACTGTTGATCGATCAGGGCCACGAGGTGATTCTGCACGCACGCAATACAGGGCGCGCAAAGGAGGCATTGGTTGACGTTCGCGGGGCAAAAGCCGTACTTGTCGGTGAC
>DAIMGD010000202.1:0-4649 GCA_036724165.1 Rhodanobacter sp. | reverse complement strand
GAGCTGGACAGCAGCAACAACCCGATCACGATCGTTCGCGCCAACCTGCAGTCGCAGACGTTGTCCGAGGGACTGTCCACCGACGGCATCCATACCGTTCGTGGCCTGACCGACAACACGCTGACAGCCGCGCAGGGTGGCTGGTACATCGACTTGAACCTCGCGACTTCGCCGGGCGAACGGGTCGTGGTTACGCCCGGAGCGTTGTTCGATAGCAACCGCGTGATCATCACCACGCTGATTCCAGGCACGCAGGATCCCTGCAACGCCACGATTGGTGGTGCGCTGATGGTGTTCAATGCCGCTACCGGCGGTTCCGGCGGCGGCCTTTCCGGGCCGCCCGGAGCGTCGGGTTGGGGCACCGGCATCAGTATGGTTGGCGGCGTGGTCAACAATCCGCCCACCGGAGGCTCAGTGCCGGTGGCAACGGTTATCGGTGGTGGCACACTGCTGGTGCCGGGGCTGCAGCTGAAGGGTGGTGGTAACCTGAATATCGACGATGCGATCTGGCGCAGGCGCTCATGGCGGGAGTTGAACAATGACCAGTAATGCCGTCTTCGCGGAGAAAACCATGACACGACAACGCGGTTTCACGCTGGTCGAACTGATGATTGTGGTGGTGATCATTGCGATCCTCGCCGCCATCGCCATCCCGGCGTTCGGACGCTATGCGTACCGTGCGCATCGGGTGGATGGTCAGGAGCTGCTGCTGCGCATCGCCAATGCGCAGGAGCGCTACTACGCCACCAATAATCACTATGGGTCGCTGGCAAATATCGGCTTTACCGCACCGGTGAACTCCGAAAAGGGTTACTACACGGCAGCCTCGGCTCCCGCTGCGCCTACGACTAGCCAGATCTACGTAGCGACAGCCACACCGGTAGGTGCGCAAAACAAAGATCTGTGCGGCCCATTGACGATCAATAATGCCGGTGTGAAAACCCCGGGGCCGGCATCCGCCGCGTCCAATAGCAACGGCAGCTGCTGGTGATGGCGATGAACCCCAAGGCGGCTTGCCAGCGCGGTTTCAGCCTGGTCGAACTGATGGTCACGATTTCCGTGATGGCGATCCTGCTGGCGATCGCGTTGCCGAGTTTTCGCGATGTGATCCATCGCAACCAGGTCAGCACGGCCAGCAACAGCCTGTTGGCGAGTCTCGACTACGCGCGTACCGAGGCCATCAACCGCAGCCAGATCGTGTCGATGTGTCCCGGCTCCGCGGCAGCGGGCTGTACTGCCGCCGGTGTAGCGTTCGAGCCGGGCTGGATCGTCTATACCTATCCTGCCGGAGCCGCGTCCAGCAACAAGCCTTACGTGGCGGGCACTTCCATCATGCTGCGATCCACCACCGCACAAGCCGGCGTGTCGATCCAGTCCAAGAATACCGAGGTGATTACCTTCGGCATGCAAGGGCAACTGAAATCGGCAACGGCAAGCCCGAAGCTGGTTTTCGTGACCTGTTATCGCAGCGGTAGTACGGGTACCGGTTCAAGTACCACGGCTGCGCCGGGCGTGGTACTGACAGTGAACGGATCCGGCAGCGTCCAATCGGTCGCATTGGCGGTGGGTTCGACCTGCGTCCCGCCATGATCGGGCAACGGCTTTTACGTTGTCCGTATTGATCGCGTTGCGATATCGCATCACAGCAAGCGCTCGCGCAAACCACCCTGACGCTGGACCGTGCGTTGCAACGCCGCGCGCAAGGTGTCGTCGGTGCACCAGATTTCAACCAGCTTGCGCGCGCGCGAAACGGCGGTGTAGGCAAGTTCACGGGTGAGGATGCGATTGTCTCCATCTGGCGGCAGCACCACCGCGACGTTGTTGTACTCCGAGCCCTGGCTGCGGTGGATGGTAATCGCCCACGCGCTTTCGTGCGCGGGCAGCGCGCGCGGCGAAAAACTGCGCAGGCCGCTGCCGCCGTCGCGATCGCTCAGTACGAACCACACGCGCATGCCTTCGGTACCATCCAGCGCGATGCCGATATCGCCATTGAACAGTCCGCGACCGTAGTCGTTGCGCGTGACGATCACCGGCCGGCCGTGGTACCAGGCACGGCTGCCGTCGAAACCGAAGTGCAGCGCAAGCCGGCGCGTGACCAGCTGGTTGATTCCCTGCGCACCGAAAGTGCCGTCGCGCAGGGCGCACAATATCTGTAGCTCGTGCAGTCCGCGCAATGCTTCTGCCGCGTCGATGGCCGGCGTCAGCAATCGCTTGAATAACCCGGCATGTCGATCGATCCATGCGTCGACGCTTGCGATCAATCCGGCCGTGTTGGCGACGTGCCGCAGATGCAGGTCGCCGCTGGCTCGCTCGGCGAGAAGCGCATCCAGCCACGTCGGATTCGGCACCTCTCGTAGCGCCTCGATACTTTGCTGCAGCCCGCTGCCGCTGCGCCAGCTATGGCTCAGGCTCAGCACGTGACCGGCCAGCGGTCGGGAACCGGTGGCGGTGGCCGGCGCGCCCTGCAGCAGCGGCGCCATCGAGTCAGTCATCGGCAAAGGTTGCGTGTTTGGTGGTGTGGCGGCGACGATGTCGGCGAGTACCGATCCGGCATCGACCGAGGCGAGCTGGCCCGGGTCACCGAGCAGGATCAGCACCGCATCGGGGCGCAGCGCTTCCAGCAGCTGGCGCATCATCGCCAGATCCACCATCGAGGCCTCGTCGACGACGACGATGTCCTCGGCCAGCGGATTGTGTGGGCCGCGGCTGAAGGTGTTGTCCCTGGGCTGATAACCCAGCAGGCGATGCAGGGTGCGCGCGTCGGCGTGCGGGATATGCGCGAGCAGGTCGCGAAAATCGGTGGCCGGCAAGATCGCCTGCAGCTCGGCCTTGCCCCTGGCGACGGCCTGCACCAGCCGCTGGGCCGCCTTGCCGGTGGGTGCGGCCAGTGCGATGGATGGCAGCTCCGGCAGCCCGCAGGCACGGGCATGACGCAACAGCATCAGCAGCATGCGCACGACGGTGGTGGTCTTGCCGGTGCCGGGGCCACCGGTGAGCACGAAGAAGCGTGCGCCGGGCACCGCGGCCACGGCTGCACGTTGCCCGTCGGTGAGGTCGCGCGGCATGCCGGCGAACAACGCATCCAGATCACGAGCCAGCGTGTCGGCGGCAATCGGCAACGAGCGTTGCGCGCAACGCTGAAGGATCGCCGCGGCGAGTTTGGATTCGTGCTGCCAGTTGCGCCACAGGTAGAAGCGGCTCTGCGTATCGAGCACGAACGGGGTGAAGCGCGATCCATCGCCGACCCACGCATGCTGGCGCAGCGCAGCCAGCGCATCGGTATCGAAACTGGCATCGGTGTGCGGGTCGGTCAGCCACGCGCAGGAGTGACCGTGGCCTTCGGCGCTGCTGGCTGCGCGCACGGCAGCGGCGAGCAACGCCGAGCCGCTACGCTTGAACACCCATTGCGCCAGGGTCTGGTCGATCGCACGCTCGTCGGCGTCCGCGGGTTGTGGCAATGGGCGATTCATGCGGCCGCCTCCTGCACGCCGGCGAACGCATCATCCAGTGCCTCGATCAGCGCCACCGGCCAGCGATGACGCCACACGCCAGGATGGGGGCGACGATCCGGTTCCAGGCCCAGCGCGCGGACGAACAGATACCAGCTGTCGCCGAGATTTGTTTCAGCCGTATAGCCGCCCATTCGTTGACGCAGGTACCGGTGCAGCGCGACGGTGTAGAGCAGCGCCTGCAACGGATAGTGATGTGCGGTCATCGCGGCATCGAGCGAGGCGCCCTGGTAATCCTGAACGCGTGCGCCGAGCCAGTTGGTCTTGTAGTCGAGTACGTGGAAGCGGCCGTCCCATTCGATGATCAGATCGGCGAAGCCGGTCAGCATGCCGTTGAGTGTCGTCGCATCCAGGCTGGCCGGCACCACGTCGGCCTGGCCATGGGCGATGCAGAGCTGGCGTAACCGCGCCAATGGCACCTGCTGCACAGGAAACTGGAATTCAAATTCGACGATTCGATGTTCGGCTGTTATGTCGACCAGTCGCAGGCCATCGCCGAGATCGGCCTGGCGTGCACGGTCGATCATCCGGCCGACGCGCTCCAGTGCTTCATCCGGCGGTACGCTGCTGGCCTTCACCGCCTGGGCGGTGAGTTGGGTGTGCACCAGCTGGCGTTGTCCGGGCCAGACCGGGCCTGGTTTGGCCAGCTCCAGCACCTGATGCACGGCATCGCCGAAACGCGGACCGCGCAGCGGATACAGGCTCAACAGACGGTGGTCTTCGACGGCCTCGACAGTTTCACCGGCAGGAGCGCTGGGTTCATCCAAACCCGTTTCATCGGCGGCGCCGTTGTCGTCGACCACCACGGCGGCAGCGGCATACCGTGTCAACCCGCTGAAGCTGTGCAGCCACTGGAACGGTCGCGAACGCGGCAGCGGTGACTGCGTGGCGCGCGGCGACGCCGTTTCGACCGGCGGCCGATAGCGGGTGAAGGTATCGGCAAACGGCGCGGACAGCCGGATGCCATCGAGCGCCGTGGCCATGGCATCGAGCGAGGCTTCGCCCTCGGCCAGATCCAGCTGCCTTTGCGCCTGCTGGATCAGCACATCGATCGCTGCCCATTCCCACGCCTGTGCATTGCCGCCGGGTAGCGGGCCGCGATCGACCCAGTAAACATGCACCGCATGCACGGCGCGGGTC
>DAIMGD010000201.1:0-4652 GCA_036724165.1 Rhodanobacter sp. | reverse complement strand
CGCGTTCGACCTCGGCCTGATCGGCCTGGTGCAGTTCGTGCCGTCGGTCGTGCTGGCACTGCCGGCCGGGCATGTCGCCGACCAGTTCGAGCGACGGCGGATCGTGCTGCTCGGGCAGATCGTGGAATGGATCGCGATCGCCGTGCTGGCCGGGCTGAGTCTGGCCCACGGCATCCACGAGATCGGCATCCTGCTGCTGGTGTTCGTGATCGGCATCGCCAAGGCGTTCGAATTTCCGGCACTGCAGTCGATGCTGCCGGCGCTGGTACCGACGGAGGTTCTGCCACGCGCGATGGCGGTGAATGCGTCGGCCGGACAGGCGGCAATGATCATGGGTCCGGCGCTCGGCGGCTTCCTGTACGTCGCCGGGCCGGGCGTGGTGTATTCCGCATGCGGCGTGCTGTACCTGATCTCGGTGCTGCTGATGGCCCGGCTGCGTTACGAGCAGGCGCCGCCACGACGTGAGCCGGCCACGCTGAAGACCGTGTTCGCCGGCGTGCATTTCATCCGCGCACGCAAGGACGTGCTCGGCGTGATCTCGCTGGACCTGTTCGCCGTATTGCTCGGCGGCGCCACCGCGCTGCTGCCGATTTTCGCCAAGGACATCCTGCACACCGGCCCGTGGGGACTGGGCCTGCTGCGCGCGGCACCGGCGGTCGGCGCGTTGCTGATGTCGGTGTGGCTGGCACGACACAGCATGCAGCGGCGGGTCGGCGCGATCATGTTCGCCTCGGTGGCCGGTTTCGGCGTGGCCACGCTGGTGTTCGCCGTGTCGACCACGCTGTGGCTGTCGCTGATCGCGCTGTTCGCACTGGGCGCGTTCGACATGGTCAGCATGGTGATCCGCGGCGCGCTGGTGCAGCTGGATACGCCGGACGACATGCGCGGCCGGGTCAGCGCGGTGAATGCGATCTTCATCAACACCTCCAACCAGCTCGGCGAATTCGAGTCGGGCATGCTGGCCGCGTGGCTGGGCGCGGTGGGCGCCACGGTGATCGGCGGCGTCGGTACGCTGCTGGTGGTAGGGCTATGGATGGCGATGTTCCCGGGCCTGCGTCGCCGCCAACGGCTGCATATCGAGGTCACTGCACCGGACGGGCCGGCAGCGGATACTCTTTAGCGTTGCGACGCACACCCACCGTGTGCCTTGTGCTGCCAGGAGCCGTACCGTGATCACCAGTTCGCCGACTGAATTCCTCGACGCCTATGCCGCGCTGGCGCCATTGCTCGACGCCACCGCCACCGCGCGGGCGGCCTACCTGGTCGCGCCGGCCGGGTTCTCGCTGGCGGCGGAATCCGCGCGTGACAACCGCTACATGGACATGCGCCAGACGGTCGATCCGCTGCGGGCGCTGGTGCAGCACAGCGCGCTGGCGCAGGCATTGCGCGCGGACTGTCCGGTGATCACCTTCCCGGGCAACCCGGCCACACCCGATGCGGTATTCCCGAACAACGTGTTCGCCACCGCACCGGGCCGGCTGATCATCGGCCGCATGCGCCACGCGGTACGCCAGCGCGAGGCCGAGCGCGCCGACATCCGCGACTTCTTCGGCGACGTGCTGGGCTATGACGAGATCGACCTGTCCGGCTGCGACGATCTGGTCGCCGAACTGACCGGCTCGCTGGTCATCGACCGCGTCCGCGGCGTCGGCTATTGCGGCCTCAGCGAACGCTGCGACCTGGCCGGCGCGCATGCGATGCACAAGGCATTCGCGCTGCGCCTGACGTTCTGCTTTGAACTGGCCGAGTCCGAATACCACACCAATGTGCTGCTGACTCTGCTGGCCAGCCGCGCGGCGATCATCGCCGCCGACGGTTTTCGCAATCCGGCCGTGCCGCAGGCGATCGCCAGCGCCTGCGGCGACCGCGCGATCTGGCTGACCCCGGCGCAGAAGCAGGCCTTTGCCGGCAATGCGATCAGCTTGGCCGACGATCGCGTGTGGATGAGTGCCGGCGCCGCCGCCTCGTTGACCGAGGAACAGATCGAGACACTGTCCGGCTACGGCTTTGCGGTCGGCGCGGTGGAGCTGGACGAGATCGAGAAAGCTGGTGGCAGCCTGCGCTGCTGTGTCGGCGAGATTTACTGAAAGCCATGCTTCACATCGTCCTTGCTTCACATCGTCCCGGCCCGTATCGGGACGATGGCACGCCTTTATCTTTGCGGAGTACTCCATGATCGTCGTTCACCATCTGAACAACTCGCGTTCGCAGCGCATCCTGTGGCTGCTGGAGGAACTCGGCGTGCCGTACGAGATCAAGCGCTACCAGCGCGATCCGAAGACCATGCTGGCGCCGCCGGAGTTGCGCGCGGTGCATCCGCTGGGCAAGTCGCCGGTGATCACCGATGGCGAGCTCACCCTGGCCGAATCCGGCGCGATCATCGAGTACCTCGCCGACCGCTACGGCGCCGGCACGCTGATCCCCGCGCATGGCACGCCGGAACGACTGCGCTGCAACTACTGGCTGCATTACGCCGAAGGCTCGGCGATGCCGCCGCTGCTGTTGAAGCTGGTGTTCCGTCGGGTCGAAACCTCGCCAATGCCGTTCTTCGTGAAGCCGATCGCGAAAGGCATTGCGCACAAGGTGCAACACAACTTCGTCGATCCGCAGCTGAAGCTGCATCTGGACTATCTGGAAGGCGAGCTGGGCAAGAGCGAATGGTTTGCCGGCGACGCGTTCAGTGCAGCCGATATCCAGCTGAGTTTCCCGCTGGAAGCCTTCGCGGCGCGTGGCGGGCTGGATGCCGGCTATCCGCGGCTGACGGCGTTCCTGCAACGCAGCCATGCACGGCCGGCGTACCAGCGCGCGCTGCAGAGCGGCGGCGAATGCAGCCTCGGCCGCTGACTGAACTGCATACTGAACGGATAACCGCATCCATCGGCAATGTCTACGCGCCGCTCACGACCTCGCTGGCAACCTGCCGGTTCAGATGCCCAGGAGAAAACTGATGCGTAACCGTGATGATATTGAACGCCAGATCCATGCCGTCGGCGAGCGTGCCGGCGAACGCGTACGCCAGTACGCCGACGGCGCCGCCAGCAGTGCGCAAAATCTCTACGACCGCGGCCGCAGCTTCGGCGAGCGCTTCGGCAAGCGCGGCAATCATTACAGTCAACGGCTGACGAACGCGGCCGAGGATTTGGCCGATGAAGCGAACTATCACTACCGTCGCTTGCGCCGTCAGGTGAATCGCCATCCGACCGCCAGCGTGGCGATTGTCGCCGGCACGATCGGCGCGTTCCTGCTGCTGCGCCGGGTATTCCGCAGCAACGACGACGAATAAAAAGCATCCGCCAAGTGTTTGTTGAATGATCGTCGCTGAATGACAAAAGCCGGATACACGTATCCGGCTTTTGCATGCTGCCAGCGCCGCGCGGACTTACCTGACCGCGGAGATGTTCACTTCCACGCGCCGGTTCGGCGCCAGGCACTCGCGCAGTTTCTTGCCCAGCAGTTTCGGACATGCGGCCACCGGACTGGATTCGCCGCGGCCCTCGGTTTTCACCAGGCGTGCATCCACGCCGCGATGGACCAGATAGTCACGTACCGCGTTGGCGCGCCTGAGCGACAGATTCTCGTTATAGGTCTTGTCGCCGATGCGATCGGTATAGCCGACCAGGCCCACCGAGTTGATCTTGCCGGTGCCGAGCTTCGCCACCAGTTCGTCCATCTGGCTGCGACCCTGGTCGGTCATGCTCCGGATCTCGGATTTGCCAAAGGCGAACAATGCGTCGGCCGACAGTGTCTCGTGCGTGTTCTGAATCACCGGTGCCGGTGCCGGTGCCGGCTTGGGCTTGGGCTTGGCGGCTTGACACGCAGCAAGCAACAGCATCACTGCACTCAAGACCGCAATCATGCCTGTACGAATAACCTTGCTCATGAGTTTTCGTCCTTCGTGTGATCGGATGACCTGTTGGACACTTCGCGACACCACCGGAATGCCGCCGCGATTCCACCGGTGACATGACCACTCACCGGCAGCAACCGTGCGCGGACGCCGACTACCCGTATGACCGCATTGCCATGACCCCAGTGGCGCGAAGCTTACTCCCGCGATGCCCCGCAGGCACAGGATGCCACTTCGTCCGATCAATGAAAAACCCGCCAATCGGCGGGTCTTTCAGGGCAGTCCGGATGCTCACACCGTCTGCGGGTTCGGCTTGTCCGGGTCGAGCTTGTATTCCTTGATCGCCCGGCTGACATCCTTCGCATTCATCTTGCCGTCCTTCGCCAATGCGGCCAGCGCGGCATGCGCGATCCAGTAGCGATCGACCTCGAAGAATTCGCGCAGGTGCGCACGCGTGTCCGAGCGACCGAAGCCGTCGGTGCCCAGCACGGTATAGCGCATGCCGTCGGGCATGAACGCGCGGACCTGGTCGGCGAATTCACGCACGTAGTCGGTGGCGGCGATCGCCGGACCCTGGCGGCCGTCCAGCAATCCGGTGATATACGGCATGCGCTGTTCCGCTTCCGGATGCAGACGGTTCCAGCGCTCGGCATCGAAGCCGTCGCGACGCAGCTCGATGAAACTTGGGCATGACCAGATGTCGGACTTCACGCCGAAGTCCTTCTCCAGCAGTTCGGCCGCGGCGATCACCTCGCGCAGGATCGTGCCCGAACCGAGCAGCTGCACGCGCGGCTCGCCCTTCTTC
>DAIMGD010000200.1:0-4667 GCA_036724165.1 Rhodanobacter sp. | reverse complement strand
CACGTAGGCGGAGAGCAGCGACTTGTGGCAAAGATTGTTGACCATGCGGGGGATGCCGCCGCTGCCGCGGTGAATGGCGCGCAGCGCCCATTTCGTGAACGTCGGCCAGCCGTTGCTGCCGGCCAGCGTGAGCATGCCGATGGCGCCCGCCGCCGCGACCGCGGTGAGCCGCTGCGCACCGGTGGTCAAACCGGCGCGGCGCCAGCCGTAGCAGAGCACGACTTTGCCGCGCACGTCGCCGAGCGCCGCGGGCGCGCAATAGCCGGCGAAGACCATCGGCGCATCCAGCCGGGTCGGCATCCCCGCCGTGGGCGACAGCGTGATGTCGTAAAGCAGCCGCAGCGGCGTCTTGCCGACCGCGATGCGCGTGCCTTGCGGGGTCACCCGCAGGTCATCCAGCTGGAAGCGCTGGAACCAGGAACCGTGCTCGCCGGCCGGACGCAGCCCCGCGTCGGCAAAGCGCTTCGCCACCAGCGTCGCCGCGCGGTCATAGCCCGCCGAGCCGGTATCGCGCCCCTCCATCGCATCGTCCGACAGCGCCTGCGTCGCCTGCCACCAGGCGCGCGTGTCGGGATCGCTGATTTCGTGCAGACGCGAGGGCGACGGCGCGGTGGCCAGCGTCAGCGCCGGCCATGCGGTCTCCAGCAGCAGTACGAACCAGCTGGCCATTTTGAAAGTTGTGGTTTTCAAGCTCGTCTCCGCTAGCAGGAACCCGCGCGCCAGGCGCGAGTGCGAAACCCACGCCTTCACTGGGCCGCATCAGCCGATGCTATCGCAACGCCAGACGCTTCCGCAGGCCGGTCCGGACGCTGCCCGGGTTCGCTGGCCTGAAAAGGAACCGACGGGGCGCCGCGATGGGCAGGTGTTGCAGGCCGCGGGTTTCAGCCGGGCGTGGGGACGAGTCGGTTGCCGGGGTTTCGCGGTAGCCATCGCGGCGACGGCATGGGCGGCGCGAGCGCGGGGTCTCGATGACGGGCATCGACCCGCTTATCGCCTCGTCAGCCGGTACACCACCGTCGCCAGCGCGCTCACCCCTTCGGCGACGAAGCCCGGCTGCTGCGCGAGGATGTCGCGGCGTGTCAGCGTCGTCACGTGCCAGTCGCGCTCATACAGTTCGCGCACCTCGGCTTCCGCCACGGCGAACGGCGGCCCTTCCTTTTCGGCTTGCGGATACTCCAGCGTGATCAGCAGGCCGCGGCAGCCGGCCGGCAGCCGCGCATGCAGCTCGCGCACGTAGCGACGGCGCAGCGGTGGTGGCAGCGCGATCAGGGCGGCGCGGTCGTACACCGCCGCGCAACCGGCCAGCACCTCGGCGTCGAGGTCGAACACGTCGCCGCAGATCAGTTCGATATTGCCGGCGCGGTAGTGGCAGCCGTAGCGCGTGTCGTGCGCCTGCGGCGTCAGTCCGTGTTCGGCGAAGAACTGCGCGACCGCCAGCGGCGACAGTTCCACCGCCAGCACGCGATGGCCCTGCGCCGCCAGCCAGGCGAGGTCGAGCGACTTGCCGGCCAGCGGCACGAACACCTGGCTGCCCGGCGCCAGCCCCAGCGATGGCCAGTGCTCAAGCAGCAGCGGCATCGGCGTGTCCTGGTGGAAGCCGATGCGGCCGTCGCGCCAGCGCTGCTGCCAGAAATCGGGCTCCAAGGTGTGGCTCCTGTCGAGGGGGAAGCGGACAAACCGAACGGGGTCAGGTCAGCAGATGATCCTGAGCGCATGTCGTGGCGCTGTGGGGAAGCAGCGAGGCAGTCGTCGACACCGACTGCCTGCGTGCGCCTCCGGTCCTCAGAGCTTGTCGGCGCCCTTGCGCAACCAGAGATCGATCAGCGATTTCTCGTAACGCAACGGGTCTGTATCGGTCGCCGAGAGGTTGTTGAGGAAGGCCGCGTTGCGCAGCTTGCGGCTGCCCTCGCGCAGCACCTTGCCATCGGCACCGAGCAGGGTGAAGTCCAGGTCGATGCGCGGCGGATAGATGTCCTTGATGATGCGCACGTCGTCGAAGCGCGGTCCGCGCCAGGGCTCGTACTCGCCGGCACGATCCACATCGGTCACCTCGATGTCCAGCCGCTGGCCCGGCGCCAGGATGCGCGCGGCACGCTGGGCGATGTATTCCTGCAGCGGTTTCAGATACGCGTCGGGGTCGATCAGGTGCATCCCGACACTGTGCCTTGCCTCGGTGAAGTGCTGCGGATCCTTGTAGTGCACCGTGACATTGTCCGGCGGCGTCGCCGCCTGCGCGATGACGGAAGCGAGCGCCAGGCAGGCGATGCACAGCAGGCGGGGCAGCGGGGAAGATTTCATGGCAGGTCTCCCGAAGCGGAACGGGATTCAGTATACGTCCGGGCCAAAGGGGACGGAGGTGCGCCGGCGGCTCAACCGGTGCCGGTCAGCCAGTGCGCCACCCGCAGCCAGCCGGTAGTCGAACCAAGCGTAATCGCCGCCGCCTGCCAAGCCAGGGTCAAGCCGATGCCCCAGGCGAAAGCCGGATGCAGCCGGCGATGCTGCAGCATGTCGTAGGCTGCCGCGCCCAGAAGCACCAGGTCGGTCAGGCCGAAGGCGAATGGCAAACCGGGCAGGTGCAGGTAAAGCGGCGCAAACCGGCCCAGCGCAGGCGGCAGCAGGTTCAGCGTTGCTGACAGCATCAGCCGACGATGCCAGTCGGTGCGACGCCTTAGCGCCAGCGCGGCGACGGCAAGAGCAGTAAAAACCAGCACACCGAATAGCGGCACGGTGAGAAACACCAGCGGTGGCGGACCCGGCGAGTGGCCCAGACGTGCGGCCTCGATCGCAGTCATCGATCCGACGATCGGTATCAACGCCACCATCGCCGCCCCGACGACACCCAGGCGCCGGTGCAGATCGACCCGGTGGTTTGCCACCAGCCAGGTCTGGCTGGCGAATAGCACCACCCAGGCACTCATCAGCAATCCGTGCAGATGCACCAGCAACGGCAGAGCTGGCTGGGCGAAGGCGAACTTCAGGTAGTAGGTCTGGGCAAAGCCGGCAAACACGGCCAGACCCACGGCCAGCGGCACCCAGGGATACATCCGCCGCGTCAGCACCGGGCGGGACCGAACGGAAGCGCGTGGCATGGTTTCCTCCAGGAGAAAACAGCGAGCGCGCTGATGCTATGCCTGTGCTGGAGGGGCCGTCAAAAGCTGTCGCGACGGTAATCGTCCCGCGTAGCAGGGCGCCGCTGGGCCGACGCCTCCGCGGTTTCAGTAGCAGTCGGCTTCAGACTCCGACGGCCCATGTGATGGCGTCATTTGCCAGATGTCATGTACCGGCGGCGGACATCAGCGCGCCGAACATCAGCTGACGGTGTCTGGTTCACTTATCGATTGCAGCCTCATCATGGCTGGAGCGCTCAAATTGTCCCTACCAGTCCTGGTTAGCGTCCTGAGAGCGGAGCAAATGCAACGCTACGCTGCTCTTTGAGTGACTCATGGGCGGCAACAAGCCTTGCGTACTCTCTTAGGGCCTTGCTCGGCGGCTTGCTGAGCGGTTTGCGCATCATCGCTGCGCCATTCAACACGACAAAGATCGGCGTGATGATGAGACCGAAGGGGATGCCCCACCATCCAAGTACCAAGGAGGCCATCATGTCCTTGAGCTGGCGCTTGCGGGCGCAAGGCTGGCAACAGAGCTCTGACTTCTCCTTCCAGCTTGTCAAAATAACTACCGAATAGACAAAGTAGGATTTGAAGATCTCGACGTCATTCGACTTGTGGCATGAACGACAACTTGAACGACGGAGCTGGGCGACCACCTCGTCCACGCGGCTCCCAGGTAGCGACTCCGCAATTCGTCCGAGGTGATCAGCATTGAGGCACCGCTTGCTGCAATACCGCCTCGAACCGACTCGCTTCCCACCGAAGAGAATGCTCTTCCTGCAAGTTGCGCACGCCATATCCCCTAGCCCCTTTCTATCTTGAGTCAACGCGTCCAATTACCTGAGCCAGGTCAACCTGACCGCTTCTATTTGTCCGTCCCCATTCGCGGCGGTTTCGCACTCCCTGTCCGGGTCACGCCGCTGCGCGCTTCCGATTCGCCTGCTGCGTCTCACGGATCAACGCATACACCTTGCGCACGCCTTCGATCATGTCGAAGGCTGGTACCTGCCGGTTGTTCATACCACTCCAGGAACTGCGACCAAACCATGAAACAGCAGCTGCGACAGGTCCGAAGCTGATGCTGCCGCTGGCATTGGAGCGCTCGCTGAGGGAGATGTCGCTGAGCGTTGCCAGCGGCAGGCTTTTCACCTGGCGACTGAACAGGCCATTGAGAATGATGACGCGCTGATCGGTGAGGCCGTAGTACGTGCGCGTCCGCTGGTACCAGTCCACAAAGAACCGCCCCACGAGCATGTACAGACCGACAAGCACGAACGGCATGCCTTCCGCCGTCAGGTAGAGCGGTGGCTGCTCTGCCTGGACGCCATGCCGGGTCCCGAACATCACCATGTAAAACCAGAACAGGGTGAAGGGCACCGCAAACCAGTCGCTGGCACGCCATCGCAAACCCGGCTGCGGGACGCCGCTCCACAACAGCCGTTCGTCCCGCGCGAGCTCGGGCCGGAGCTTCTGGTCGATTTCAAACGTCATCCCATTCCCCCTATGAAATACAGATCGCAGCTTGGCAAAAACTTCAACCCGACCCTGGGTTGATGC
>DAIMGD010000199.1:0-4681 GCA_036724165.1 Rhodanobacter sp. | reverse complement strand
ACTACACCGGCTGGCTCTACGATGACAGCGCCAAGGACAAGCACGGCAAGAAGTTCGACAGCTCGCGCGACCGCGACGAGCCGTTCTCCTTCATGCTCGGCCAGGGCAGCGTGATCGCCGGCTGGGACCAGGGCGTGGCCGGCATGCGCGAAGGCGGCAAGCGCATCCTGCTGATTCCGGCGGCACTCGGCTATGGCGCGAACGGCGCCGGCGACGACATTCCGCCGAATGCCTCGCTGGTCTTCGAGGTGGAACTGCTGAAAGTCGGCAACTGACCCATTGTGGGAGCGACTTCAGTCGCGATCCCCTTTGGCGCTAGATGCCAAGGCATCGCGACTGAAGTCGCTCCAACAACAGCGAGAGAACGATCAATCTTCCAGCGCCGCCGCCTCGCGGCCCTGCTGGCGGATGATCGCTTCCTCGCGGGCGTCGATGATCGACTGCATCACGCTGTCGACATCGGCGATGCGCTCGTCGAACTCGAAGTGGCCGGTGAGCTCGCTGTCCGGATGCAGTTCGCCCAGCTCGAACAGCGCCCACATCTCCTCGCCGTACCAGGTGTCCAGCAGCTCCGGTGCAAAGCGCGACAGGCTGATGGTGATGTTGCCGACGTCGCGTCGCAGCATCGCCCGCGCCGCATTGTTGCCCGAGGCGCTGACCGCCTGCGGCAGATCGATGATCACCGGGCCTTCCAGTCCCACCAGCACGTTGTACTCGGACAGATCGCCGTGGATCAGGCCCACGCACAGCATCCGCGCCACCTGCTGCATCAGGAAGCGGTGGTATTCGCGCGCAGTCTCCGCTGACAGCTCCACCTCGCCGAGTCGCGGCGCGGAATAGCCGTCCGCGTCGGTGACCAGCTCCATCACCAGCACGCCGTTGAAATAGCCGTACGGTTTCGGTACGCGCACGCCGGCGGCGGTGAGCTGGTACAGCGCATCGACCTCGGCATTCTTCCAGGCGGCCTCGGCCTCCTTGCGGCCGAACTTGGTCGCCTTGCCCATCGCGCGCATCTGCCGGCTGCCACGCACCTTGCGCCCTTCCTGATATTGCACTCGCGCCTGGAAACTGCGTTGCGCCATGTCCTTGTAGACCTTGGCGCAACGGATGTCCTCGCCCGAGCGGACGACGTAGACGGAGGCTTCCTTGCCGCTCTTCAGCGGTCGCAGCACCTGATCGATCACGCCCTCCTCGATCAGTGCCTGCAGGCCCTTGGGTGTTTTCATGCGTGGGAAAACTTCAACAATTCGTGGAATAACGCCCATTATGGCCGATCGGCGGCCCTGCCCGTTCTTTCGGTGCCACGCCGGTCAGTTCGAAGCCATCAGCCGTTCCCGCGCGGCTGCCGCAATCTCGAACGAATGCCGCCGCGCCGCGTGTTCGAACACGTTGGCGGTGATCAGCAGTTCGTCCGGCTTGTGCCGTGCGATGAAGGCCTCGATACCATCCTCGACGGTATCGGCGGCACCGACCACGGCGCAGGCCAGTGCGCGCTCGAGCATCAGTTTTTCCGGCGGCGTCCAGTACGATTCGATATCGTCGATCGGTGGCGGGATCAGGCCCGGTCGGCCGCGGCGCAGGTTGATGAAGCTCTGCTGCTGGGTGGTGAACAACCGCCTTGCCTCGGCATCGCTGTCGGCGCCGACCACGTTGATGCCGAGCATCGCGTACGGCTGCTGCTGCCGTGCCGATGGCTTGAAGTCGCGCCGGTACAGCGCCAGCGCCTCGTCCATCGCATCCGGTGCAAAGTGCGAGGCGAACGCGAACGGCAGGCCGAGCTGTGCCGACAATGTCGCACTGAACAGGCTGGAACCGAGCAGCCACACCGGCACCTCGATGCCGGCACCGGGCACGGCGCGCACCTGCTGGCCAGCTACGGCCGGCTCGAAGTAACCAAGCAGTTCGATCACGTCATGCGGGAACGCATCGGCGCTGTCGAAGTAGCGGCGCAACGCCTTCGCGGTGGGCTGGTCGGTACCCGGCGCGCGGCCCAGACCCAGGTCGATGCGCCCCGGATACAGCGAGGCCAGCGTGCCGAACTGCTCGGCCACCTGCAGCGGCGCGTGGTTCGGCAGCATGATGCCGCCGGCGCCGACGCGTATCGTCGAGGTACCGCCAGCCACGTGGCCGATCAGCACCGCGGTCGCCGCGCTGGCGATGCCCGGCATGTTGTGGTGTTCGGCCAGCCAGTAGCGCCGGTAGCCGAGCCGCTCGCCCAGTTGGGCCAGATCCAGCGTGTTGCGGAACGCCTGTGCGGCATCGCTGCCTGCGGTGACCGGCGCCAGGTCAAGGATGGAAAACGGAATCATGTCGGGCTCTCGCCATAACGAAGCTCCTGATCTGGGGGCTGTCGCGCCGATTGCCACCGTTGCGTACCTATGTTGTGGGAGTGACTTCGGTCGCGATGCTTCTTCGCCTCATGCAGGGAGCGATCGCCACTGAAGTCGCTCCCACAGGCGTCTACAATGGGCCACCCCCGCCCAACGGCATCTCGATGACAGAACCGGTTCGCCTCGCCAAACGTGTCGTCGCGCTGGCCCAGTGCTCACGGCGCGAAGCCGAGCAGTACATCGAGGGCGGCTGGGTGCAGGTCGACGGACAGGTGGTGGAAGAACCGCAGTTCATGGTCGACACGCAAACCGTCGAGCTCGACCCCCGCGCCAAGCTGATCCCCACCGAACCGGCCACCCTGGTGCTGCACAAACCGCTCGGCTACGACGCCGGCACCGGCCCGAACCCGGCCAGCGCGCTGGTGACGCCGGAGACGCGCTCGGCCGATGACGCCTCCGGCGTGCGTCCGCTGAAGCGGCATCTGCAACGACTGACCTCCCCGCTGCCACTGCCGGCCAGCGCCAGCGGCCTGCTGATCTTCACCCAGGACTGGCGCGTCACGCGCAAGCTGACCGAGGACATCGAGCGGGTCGAACAGGAGTTCGTGGTCGATGTCGAGGGCACGCTGATCCCGAACGGACTGGCCCTGCTCAATCATGGCCTGCGCTTCAACAATTACGCGATGCCGCCGATCAAGGTCAGCTGGCAGAGCGAGCAACGGCTGCGCTTCGCATTCAAGGCATTGCAGCCCACGCAGATCGAGCCGATGTGCCAGGCCGTCGGGCTCAAGGTGCTGGCGATGAAGCGGCTGCGCGTCGGCCGCATCCCGCTGGCGAAGCTGCCGCCGGGGCAGTGGCGCTACCTGGCTCCGAACGAACGCATCTGATGCCGTAGACGACAGCCAGGATTCCCTGCCAGGACTCCTCCCAACACCCGCCGGAACGGCTTAGACTTCCCTGCGCGTCACATACCACCTACCCACACCACGGAGAGCAGCATGAGCAAGGGCCTGGATTCGAAGAAAAGCGAAAAGAAAAAGCCGGAAAAGACCATGAAGGAAAAGAAGTTGGCCAAGCAGGAAAAGAAAAAGAACAAGTAAGCACTTCGGCTGTCGAGGCGCGTACGTGCCGGG
This sequence comes from Rhodanobacter sp., assembly GCA_036724165.1. Classification (GTDB taxonomy): domain Bacteria; phylum Pseudomonadota; class Gammaproteobacteria; order Xanthomonadales; family Rhodanobacteraceae; genus Rhodanobacter. Next base: position 1,218 of record DAIMGD010000199.1, on the reverse strand, counting down.
CAGGTTGGCTGCACTGCCCGGCACGGCGTCAGTACTGGCCCATGTAATCGCGCTTGCCGATCTCGATGCCGTTGTGGCGCAGCAGCGCATACGCGGTGGTGACGTGGAAGAAGAACTGCGGCAGCCCGTAGCTCAGCAGATAGCTCTGGCCGTTGAAGCGCCGCTCTTTCGGCGTACCCGGCCGGGTGACGATCTCGCGTTGCGCCGCATCGTCAAACTGCGCTGCGCTGAAACCGCCGATGAAGTCGATGCTGCGCGCGATCAATCCGCGCAGCTCGGCGAACGTCTGCTCGTTGTCGTCGTACTTCGGCACTTCGGCAGCGGCCAGACGCGCCGACACGCCGCGCGCGAAATCGCAGGCGATCTGCACCTGCCTGCTCAGCGGAAACATGTCCGGGAACAGCCGCGCCTGGGTCAGCGCCGTCGGCTCGATGCCCTTCTCCGCCGCGTGTGCCTCGGCCTTGGCAAGGATCGCCGCGAGGCCGCCGAGCATCTGGGTGAATACGGGAATGGAGCTGGTGTACATGGCGTCGGTCACGGATTTTCCTTGAAGTGATGATTGTTGATCGGCGCAGTGTAGCCTTACCGTGTCGTATCACCGATGGCCGGTTCGCGGCTTATTCCGCATCGCGAAACACCAGGCTGCAGCAGGTCACCGCGCCTTCGGCTTTCTGCAGTTCGGAAACATCGACGGCAGTGACCTTGAAACCGGCATCGATCAGCCGTTGTTGCGTGCGCGGGAAGCTGGCCGGCATCAGCAGCGCGTCGCCGATGCGTAGCACGTTGGCGGCATGCGGTTCGGCGGGGTCGATCTCGATCACGTGGAAGCCGGGGAAATGTTCGCGATCCACCCACTCCGGTTGCAGCAACAAGGTCTCGGCGGCGAGCTGGGTCACCGCCGATTTCAGATGCAGGCAGCCGCGGGTCGGCACGCCCTGCACCGCATAACCGTACGCTGCCAGCAGCTCGCGCAACTGCGCGATGCCCTCGGCGTTGCTGCGTGCCGATTGGCCGACATGCAACGTGCGGCCAAGCCGCAACACGTCGCCACCGTCGAGCGTGCCCGGTGCTTCGATCGCCAGTACCGTGCGGTAGCGCTGCAGCACGCTGGCGACACTCGTCACTTCGGCACGACGGGAGCGTGCGCCGGGCCGGGTCATGATCGCGACCTCGTCCAGCACGATCGCCACATCCTCGACGAAGACCGAATCGGGCAGG
>DAIMGD010000198.1:0-4690 GCA_036724165.1 Rhodanobacter sp. | reverse complement strand
GCCCCGGACACCGCCAGCCTAGCCGAAACAGCCGGCCCGGATCGCGTCCTTCATGGGAAGGCATCCTCGGGCCGGGCGCAGATCACTGCCAGGCGCTGAGCCAGGCGCCCGCTCGACGGTCCCTCCGGCTACAGCAGCGCCCTCAGCGCCAGCGCCAGCTCGAGCTTCAGCTCGGCCCTGGCCGGTTCGGCCGCGATCGCCAGCTGCAGCCGGCTGAGCGCCTGCTCGGGGGTTTCCGCGGCGGCGTCATCGGCGTCATCGGCGCCGTCGCTTTGCGCTGGCGCTTCCAGCGGCTGCACATGACGCGACAGGAATTCGCGCAGCTGGCCTTCCGGCAGCGCGCCGGAAAAACCGTCCAGCACCTGGCCGTCCTTCACCAGCATCACGGTGGGGATGCTCTTGATGCCGAACATGCCGGCCAGCTCCTGCTGCTTGTCGACATCGACCTTGCCCAGCCGGAACGCGCCGTGGTATTCGCCGGCGAGCTTTTCCAGCATCGGGCCCAGCGTCTTGCACGGCTCGCACCAGGTCGCCCAGAAATCCACCAGGACCGGCGTGGTCAGCGAACCCTGCAGGACCTCGGTTTCGAAATTCTGCTGATCGACGTCGAAGACGTGTGTGGCTGGGTTGATGGTGGTCACGGGGAACTCCATATCGACGGATGCGCTTCAGATCGGGGCAGCGACGAGCATATCAAGCCTGCCCCCGCTGGCCGCCGGTTCAGCATGACCGCTGCAGATTTGCGAGAATCGCCGCACGGTTACCACGCTTCGCCATCGAGCAATGGGCACGATGTCATCCACACCGCTACTCATCTGCGAACACTGCGACACGGTTTACCGTCGCCGCAAGCTGGTGCGTGGCGAGGTGGCGCAGTGCATACGCTGCGCCGCCGTGCTCGAGCACCACCATGGCATGAGCGTGAACACGCTGCTGGCGCTGGTGCTGACGGCGATGATCGCGTTCGTGCAGGCCAACGTATGGCCGATCGTCACGCTGGGGCTCAATGGCCAGTACAGCAGCACCACGCTGTGGGGCACGATCATCGCGATGTGGCAGCAGCAGGCCCAGGTGGTGGCCGTGCTGGCCGCCGCCACGCTGTTCTTCTTCCCGCTGGCCAAGATGATGTCGTTCGGCTGGCTGTTCTGGTTCGCCCGCGATGGCCGGCGGGCTCCGGGTTTCGTGCCGATCATGGTGGCGCTGTATTACCTGGGGCCGTGGACGATGAGTGAGGTGTTCGTGCTTGGCGCGCTGGTCGCGATCGTCAAGGCGCATGTGTACTTCGACGTGGTGGCCGATCCGGGCATCTATGCGTATGCACTGCTGACCCTGATGATCACCGTGTTTGCCAGCGTCGATGTGCGGCGGCTGTGGGATACCACCGCGGAGCGTCCCGCATGAAGGGCCTGCCGCGCGCGGCCGACGAGGGACTGATCGGCTGCCACGTCTGCCGGCTGGTGAGCCGCGACACGCTCGACCACGCTGGCGCCGACGGTCACTCCGATGACGCTGGCGACTTTGCCTGTCCGCGCTGCGGCTCGACCCTGCATCGGCGCAAGCCGGCCAGCTATTCGCGCACGTGGGCGCTGCTGACCGCGGCCTTCCTGATGTACATCCCCGCCAATCTGGTGCCGATCATGCGCACCGCCAGCCTGAACGAGATCGACGACAACACGATCCTCAGCGGCGTGGTGGAGCTGTGGGTCAAGGGTTCGCCGGATCTGGCGATCATCGTGTTCACCGCGAGCATCGTGGTGCCGATGCTGAAGTTCCTGGTGCTCGGGCTGCTGCTGGTGACCAGTCGTCGCGGCAGCGGCTGGGCGCAGCTGCAGCGCGCGAAACTGTTCCGGCTGGTCGAGTTCATCGGTTACTGGTCGATGCTGGATGTATTTGTGGTATCGCTGTTGACCGCGCTGGTGCGCTTCAGCGTGCTGAGCCGGGTCGAGCCGTTGCCCGGCGTGATCTTTTTCGGCCTGACCGTGGTATTGACCATGCTGGCCTCGATGAGCTTCGACCCGCGTTTGATCTGGGATGGCAAGGACACCGATGACTGACGACAGCCATGTTGAACACGATGAGCCGGGCGATGGGGCATTGCCCACGCCGGTAGTGAAGCGTCGCCGTTTCGGCGCCTCGATGATCTGGCTGGTGCCGGTGCTGGCCGCGGTGATCGGCTTGTCGCTGGTGATCAACAGCTGGCTGCAGGCGGGTCCGCAGATCAGCGTGAGCTTCCAGAGCGCCGAAGGGCTGGATCCGGGCAAGACCCCGGTGAAATACAAGAGCGTGGTGATCGGCCGGGTGCACAAGATCCGGCTCAGCAACGATCGCAACCACGTGCTGGTCACCGTGGCGCTGGAGAAGAGCGCACAGAGTTTCGCCACCAAGGGCACCCGCTTCTGGGTGGTGCGTCCGCGGATCGGGCTGGGTGGCGTGTCCGGCATCGACACCTTGCTGTCCGGCGCGTTCATCGGCGCCGACGTGGGTGACTCCAGCGAGCCCGAGGACGACTTCAAGGGGCTGGAGACGCCGCCGGCCGTCAATCATGGCTCGCCGGGACGCAGTTTCATGCTGCATGCCGACGACCTCGGTTCGCTGGATATCGGCTCGCCGGTGTATTACCGGCGCATCCAGGTCGGCCGGGTGGTGTCCTATCAATTGGACAAGGACGGCAAGGGCGTGTCGCTGAGTTTTTTCGTGGATGGCCCGAATGACAAGTTCGTCACCACGGCCTCCCGTTTCTGGAATGCCAGCGGTGTCGACCTGACGCTCGGTGCGAATGGCCTGAAGGTGAATACGCAATCGCTGGCTTCCGTGCTGGCCGGCGGCATCGCCTTCCAGGATCCGCGCGGGCCGCATGACAGCACGCCCGCCGCCGAGGGCACCAGTTACCAGCTGTTCGATGACCAGACCACGGCGATGGCGCCGCCGGATGGCGCGCCGCATTACATGCGCATGCGTTTCGAGCAGTCGGTGCGCGGCCTGACCGTGGATGCGCCGGTGGAATTCCTCGGCATCAACATCGGCAAGGTGGTGTCGGTCAACCTGGATTACGACGAGCAGAAACAACGTTTCCCGGTGGTGGTGGGTGCGGTGGTCTATCCGCAGCGTCTCGGTGGCGCCTACGACAAGCTGGAGGCGCTGGCCAGGGCACGTGGCGAGAATCCCGATCTGTCGCAGCTGATGGGTCGGCTGGTCGATCACGGCCTGCGCGCGCAGGCACGCACCGGCAACCTGCTGACCGGCCAGTTGTACGTGTCGCTGGATTTCGTGCCGAAGGCGCCGAGGGTGGCGTTCGATCCCAACGCGAAGCCGCTGACGATACCCACGGTCGCCGGCAGCTTCGACAAGCTGCAGGAGCAGCTGGGCGAGATCGTCGACAAGATCGACAAGATCCCGTTCGACACGATCGGCAAGAATCTGGACCAGACCCTGGCCGGGCTCAATGCCACGATCAAGCAGGTCAACGGCCAGACCCTGCCGGAATTCAAGACCACCTTGAAGGGTGTGCAGAAGACCGTGGGCTCGGCCAACGATGTCCTGTCCAGCGATTCACCGCTGCAGCAGAACCTCGGCGACACGCTGCAGGAACTGCAGCGGATGGCGCGCTCGCTGCGGGTGCTTACCGATTACCTGGGTGGCCATCCGGAGGCCTTGATCCGCGGCCGGCGACCGGATGCGAAACCGACCAGCGGCACCACACCATCGCCGGTTTCCGAACCGCGGCAGGGGAACAAGCCATGATTCGTACAGCAAGGCATCTGCCTGGCTTCGGCGCCATCCTGGTGCTGGCCGCCTGCGCTTCGGCGCCGCTGCACTACTACACGCTCATTGCACCGGCTGGCGAGTCGGCCGGCGGGCTGGTCGCGCAGTCGGCAACGCCGTCGCTGCCGTTCGAGCTGCTGGCGGTCAGCGTGCCGGCCCAGGTCGACCAGCCACAGCTGGTCGTGCGTGAGGGCGGGCAGGGCGTGGCCTTGCTGGATGGCGAACGCTGGATCGCGCCGCTCGGCGACGAGGTGCGCAGCGCGCTGTCGGCGGATCTGGCGCGCGAGCTGCAAAGCGAGGACCTCAGCGGCCTGTCCGGCAAGGACAAGCCGCTGCTGCGGATCAAGCTGGACCTGCGCCGTTTCGATTCGCAGCCCGGCAGTTATGCGTTGATCGAGGGAACCTGGAGCGTGCACCTGCTGCATGGCTCGCGCGACGGCGCGCTGACCTGCAGCAGTCGGATCAGTGAAACGGTGGGCTCCGGCTACGACGCGCTGGTGCAGGGCCATCAACGCGCGATCGGCCAGCTGGCCGCGCAGATCGCGGCCGTGTCACGCGCACTGGGTAGCGGGCAGACGCCCGCGTGCCCGCCACCCTGAAGCGCTGCAGGCTTGGCGCCCGGCGCGTGCTGGGCTAGTCTGACCAGTTCACCGCGGCCGGCTTCACCGGTCTGCGCTAACCGCATTACGGCGCCGGAATCATGCAGGACACCCAAGATCCAAACTCCCCTGATCAGAGCCGTCCCGAACCGGGCAACGCGGCCGAGGGCTACCGGCCGCAGGCGGTGGAAGCCGCCGCGCAGCAGTACTGGACCGCGCAGCACGCGTATGAGGTGACGGAAGACCCCTCGCGGCCGAAGTTCTACTGCCTGTCGATGCTGCCGTACCCGTCCGGCGCGCTGCACATGGGCCACGTGCGCAACTACACC
>DAIMGD010000197.1:0-4701 GCA_036724165.1 Rhodanobacter sp. | reverse complement strand
CTGGAGGACTATGTGTTCCGGCTCGCCATACTGGATGGCTGGTGCGGTTTCATGATCGCGCACACCGCCGCCAGCTACGCGATCTACAAGCGCATGCGCTACTACGAGATGGTCAACAGCCCCGAATCGGTCGCAGCCGCGACCGATTTGCTGAACAAACATCACATTGATCGCTGAGCACAAATCCACCGCGATGCACGACGCAACGAACTCACCTGGCACCTTCGCCTCCTCTCCCCGCCGGGGAGAGGCTTGAGATGAGGGGTGGGTGCTCGCCACAAGCGCCGTTACGCAACCTCATGACACCCGAGCCTCGACATGTCCCCGAAAAAGCATTACCTCCTGTACGGCTCCGAACGCTATGCACTGGCGATCCTGCGCCCGCTGCAGGACGCGATCCGTGCGCGTGGCGGCGAGGCGGCGTGGTTCTTCGATGGTCCCGGGGCCGAGGATCTGCTCGCCGGCGAGCGCCTGCTGAGCGTGGCTGAAGTGCGCGCCTGGAAGCCGATCGCGGTGATCACCTCCAGCAATGCGGTGCCGCATTTCTTTCCCGGGGTGAAGGTCGAGACCTTCCACGGTTTCGACGCCGGCAAGCCGCGGCATATCTACATCCGCGGCTTCTTCGACCTCTACTGCACCACCGGTCCGCGCGACACGACGCAGTTCAAGGCGATCGCCAGCCGACTCGGCCACTTCGCCGTGACCGAAACCGGCTGGCCCAAGCTCGACCCGTTCATGCGCGAGATTGCCGGCCCGCTGCCGGCGGTACGCCAGCCGCCGGTGATCCTGTACCACTCCACTTTTTCGCCCTCATGGAGCGCCGCCGACACGCTGTACGAGGAAGTGAAGCGGCTGTCGCGCGATGGTCGCTGGCGCTGGATCGTCACCTTCCACCCGAAGATGGCCCCGGAAACACGGGCGCGCTACCTGGCGCTGCAGAACGACTACCTGACGTTCGCGGAGAACGACAACATCCTCGAGCTGTTCCCGCTGGTCGATCTGATGTGTTCGGATACCTCATCGGCCTTGAACGAGTTCCTGCTTACCGGCAAGCCGGTGGTGACGTTCAAGAACCGCCGGCCGGGCCCGCAGCTGATCGACATCGACGACACGGCGCAGTTCGAGCCGGCGATCGAACGCGCGCTGGCCCGGCCAGCGGAACTGCTGCGGGCGATCCGCGACTATGCCGATGCGATCCATCCATACCGCGATGGCCGTTCGAGCGAGCGCGTGCTCGATGCGATCGACGCCTTCATTGCCGCTGGCGCGCGCAACCCACGCCGCAAGCCGTTGAACCTGTGGCGCAAGCTGAAGATCCGACGCCGGATCGGCTACTGGGGACCCGCCTGAACGCTGCGCACGTGCACCCGGCAAGCTTGCCGACGGCCGACGCAGGCTAGAATCACCTCATCTCCGCCGGGAATCCGCCTGTGTCAGTCAGCGCCTATAGCCGTTCCGAATACCTGCGTGCCGCTTGGCCATGGCTGCCGCTGTGGACGCTGGTGGCCCTGCTGGCGATCTTCTCGCACGGGCCGATGCCGCTGTATTCCACCCGCACGCTGGCGGTGGCGTGGGAGATGTGGAGCCACGGCCACTGGCTGGTGCCGACCATCAATGGTGAGCCCTACAGCGAGAAGGCGCCCTTGCTGTTCTGGCTGATTCACGCCGGCTGGTTCGTGTTCGGCGTCAACGACATCTGGCCGCGCGTGCTCGAGGTGCTGATCGGCGGCATGCAGCTGGTCTTGATCTCGATGCTGGCGCGGCGGCTGTTCCCGAGCCGGCCGTGGATGGCCAAGGCCGCGCCATGGATGCTGCTGGCGCTGGGCTATGCGTTCCTGTTCGGCCTGCAGATCATGTACGACGTGCTGCTGGCGGTGTGGGTGCTGGCCGCGTTGCTGTGCCTGACCCCGAAGGCGCATCGGGCCGAGCCGCGCTGGCTGCTGTTCGGTCTGTGCATCGGCGCGGGCCTGCTGACCAAGGGTCCGGTGATGCTGCTGCACGTCGTCTTTCCGTGGCTGCTCGGGCCGCTGTGGAACGACTGGGCCCGCCAGCAGCGCGCGCGCTGGTATGGCCGTGGCCTGCTGGCCGTGCTGCTTGGCGGCGCGATCCTGCTGGCCTGGGCGCTGCCGGCCGGTTTCAGCGGCGGCGAGGCGTATCGGCAAAAGCTGTTTTTCACGCAGACTGCCGGCCGGGTGGTCAACGGGCTGGAGCAGGCAAAGGCCCTGCAGAGTCATGCCCGACCGTTCTGGTGGTATCTGCTGTGGCTGCCACTGCTGCTGTTCCCGTTCAGTGGCTGGCCGCGCGCATGGATCGCCGTGGCCAGTCTGCGCCGGCCGCTGGAGCCGGGGCTGCGCTTTGCACTGTGCTGGCTGCTGCCCAGCTTCATCGTGCTTTCGCTGATCAGCGGCAAGCAGCTGTATTACCCGCTGCCGGAATTCGCTGGCGTCGTGTTGCTGATGGCCGGGGCGATCGCGGTGCTGCGCGAGCGCCGGCTGGCACTGGCGGAAAATGGCTGGCTCGGCACCTGGCCCCTGGGGCTGGGCGGCATCGGTTTTGCGCTGTTCCTGTTCGTGTTGCCGATCCTGGTCGCCGGCAATCACCTGCATGGCGAATGGCCGGATGCGGCCGCACCCTACAGTCGCTACTTCAGCGTGGTGTTCCTGCTGCTCGGCGTCCTGCTGCTGTTGCGCGGACGCGGCGAGCTGCGCCGGCTGGCGGTGGCCGGACTGGTCGGCGTACTCGCGCTCAATACACTGTTCACCCTGACCTTGTGGTCGCAGTACGACCTGCGACCGACCAGCCGCCTGCTCGGTGCAGCGGAACGGAGCGGTCGACCGATCGGCTATCTGGGCAACTACGAGGGCGAGTTCCATTTCGACGGCCGGCTGACCCGGCCGATCAGCGAACTGTACGGCGACCGGGCCCTGCAGGATTTCGCGCGCGCCCACCCGGACGGGCTGGTCGTGGCGCACCCGGAAAAGATCGATGCCAATGACCTGCGTTACGCGCTGCTGGTGCAGCCGTTCCGCTCATCCTGGCTGGTGGTCTGGCCGGCCGTGTCGCTCGCCGACCTGCAGACCGGTCATACCCCGCCGGAACCCGTACAGCCGACCCAGGTCTATCCGGCGAATGACTGGCGCTATCGCACCCGGCCATGAGCGCGGCCCTGCTCGCCAGCCTGCGCAGCCAGTGCGGCGGCCCGCGCGACGGTGCGTTGCTGCGTTATTCGCTCGCCAATGCACTGCTGGCCGAGGGTGATCCGGGCGCGGCGATCGACGAATGCCGTCACGCCCTGGTGTTTGACCCCACTTATTCCGCCGCGTGGAAACTGCTCGGCAGGGCCTGCCTGGCGGCCGGCCAGCCGCTGGCGGCCGCCGACGCGTGGCGTAGCGGCATCGCCGTCGCCGCGCAACGCGGCGACAAGCAGGCCGAAAAGGAAATGATCGTGTTCCTGCGCCGGCTCGAAAGCACCCCGCCCTAGCCACGCAGCGAACTGCCTCTAGCCGCTTTCGCGATCGTAGGGACTGGGTCGGCCTTCCGCCGAATAGCGTTTGTATTGCCACTGGTATTGCGCAAAGGCCAGCTCCACGCAGGCCTGCACGCCATCGTTGAGCGCCGCGCAGGCAATCCCCAGATCGGCATCGGCCAGGCGCTGCGGCGCCGGCTGCAGGTGGATGCGATAGCCAGCGCCGTGCGGCAGTCGTTCGGCAAACGCAAACAGCACGGTGGCCCCGGTGCGCGCGGCCAGCCGCGGCAGCAGCACCATGGTCAGCGCCTCGCGACCGAAGAACGGCGCAAACTGGCCCTCGCCGGCGCGCGGCTTCTGGTCTGGCAGGATGCCGACCGTGCCGCCGGCAGCCAGACGCTTGTACAAGGTGCGCACGCCGGCGCCGTCGGCGCGCACCTGCTCCGGCGCCAGCGCACCACGTGCTTTGCGCAGCAATGCCTCGATCGCGGCGATCCGCGGTGGCCGGTACAGGATCGCCATCGGCGTCTTGCGGCACAGCCAGTAGTTCAGCAGCTCCCAGCAGCCCAGATGCGGCGCGGCGATGATCACACCGTTGCCCGCTGCCAGTGCCGCATCGAGCAGCGCTTCACCGCGCACCTCGCGGACCAACCCGAGCGCCCGCTCGGCGCCACCGCCCCAGACCTTGACGATCTCGCTGGCCGACTTGCCGCTTTCGATCATCACCTCACGCAGCAGTGCCGCCTGCGCGACGTCACCCAGTTGCGGCCGCACGATGCGCAGATTCGTGGCCGTGTTCCGCACGGTCCGGTTATGCCGCCACAGCACCAGCCGGCCCAGTCCGCTGCCCAAGCCTTGCAACACGCGCAACGGCAAACGGCCCAGCAGACGCAGCAATAGATAGAGGAGATACATGTCGGCGCGCATCGACGCAGTTTACGGGAGGCGGCGAACCGACTGTTCGATCACTTCACCGGCGCGTTGCCGCTACCACCGGCGGCGCAGCCGTTTTAAGCTGGCCGCCTTGTCCATCGCGGTGCGGCCATGATTGCCCTGATCCAGCGTGTAGTGTCCGCCAGCGTCAACGTCGCCGACGAAACCGTTGGCGCGATCGGTCCCGGCCTGCTGGCCCTGGTCGCGGTGCAGCCGGACGATGGCGAACCGCAGACGAGGCGCATGCTCGAACGCCTGCTCGGCTATCGCGTGTTCGCGGACGAGCACGGCAAGATGAACCG
>DAIMGD010000196.1:0-4704 GCA_036724165.1 Rhodanobacter sp. | reverse complement strand
GCCAGAGTTTCGAATTGCAGGCGAATGAGGTGACCGTCACCGGCCTGGTCGACGATCCGGAAACCTACCCGATCCAGCCCAAGCAGCACTCGATGGAATTCCTGCGCGAGGTGGCCCACCTGCGCCCTCGCACCAACCTGTTCGGCGCGGTGACCCGCGTGCGCCACACCATGATGATGGCGATCCATCGCCATCTCACGGAACAAGGTTTTTTCTGGATCAACACGCCGATCATCACCACCTCGGACGCCGAGGGTGCCGGTGACATGTTCCGGCTGTCCACGCTGGATCTGGCCAACCTGCCGCGCACGCCCGACGGCAAGATCGACTTCCGCAAGGATTTCTTCGGTCGCGAGGCGTTCCTCACCGTGTCCGGCCAGCTCAATGTCGAGGCGTATGCGATGGCGATGAGCAAGGTCTATACCTTCGGCCCCACTTTCCGCGCGGAGAATTCCAACACGCCGCGGCATCTGGCCGAGTTCTGGATGGTCGAGCCGGAGATCGCGTTTGCCGACCTCACGGTCAACGCGGATGTCGCCGAAGCGTTTCTCAAGGCTATCTTCAAGGCCGTGCTGGACGAGCGCGCGGACGACATGGCGTTCTTCGCCGAGCGCGTGCAGCCGGACGCGATCAGTCGGATGGAGGCGTTCATCACCCAGCCGTTCGAGCGCATCAACTACACCGATGCGATCGAGATCCTGAAGAAGTCAGGACAGAAGTTCGAATATCCCGTCACGTGGGGCGTGGATCTGCAGACCGAGCACGAGCGTTACCTGGCCGAGAAACATATTGGCCGTCCCGTGGTCGTAATGAACTACCCGGAGCAGATCAAGGCGTTCTACATGCGTTTGAACGATGACGAAAAAACCGTCGCCGCGATGGACGTGCTGGCGCCGGGCATCGGCGAAATCATCGGTGGCGCGCAACGCGAGGAGCGCCTGGATTATCTCGATCGCCGCATGACCAAGTTCGGTCTCGATCTTGCCACCTATGGCTGGTACCGTGACCTGCGCCGCTACGGCACCGTGCCGCATGCCGGCTTCGGCCTCGGCTTCGAGCGGCTGCTGGTCTACATCTGCGGGTTGTCCAACATCCGCGACGCCATCCCCTATCCACGCGCGGCTGGAACGGCCGAATTCTGAGTATCTGGTTCGCAATGCCCTATCGATTTTCCACCATCGTCACGACCCTGGCCTTCGCCGTCCTGCTGAGCGGCTGCCATAGCGCCAAGGTGCTGATTCCGCCCAACCTGCGCCCGCCAGCGGAAGACAATGGCGCCGCGCTGAAACAGGCCAGGCAGGCACTGCAACAGGCCACGCCCTGCTGCAGCAGCTTTGCCGATTTTTCGTATCAGAACATGCTGCCGTGGCAGCCGCAGAAGTTCACCGTGGGCAGCGGCAGCATGGTGGCCAACCTCGATGGAGCGCACAGTTACTTCCTCGCGTTCCGCTTGCCATCCCATGCAAAGCTGCCTTACCGGATCGCCTTGAAATCGGAATTGAACGGTCGCTGGCTGCACTCCAGCTATCTGTTCGCACCCACCGTCGTGTTGCTCGATGAAGGCTTTCAGCCGATCGCCACCGAAGACATCGGGCTATGCGAACACATGGGCTGGAGCGACGAGACCACCGGCGCTTTCGGCAACATCAAGGTCAGCAACGACAAGGCGCGCTATCTGCTGGTCTACAGCTCGGCCGCGCAGCAATCGGGCAAGACCTACTGGGAGCAGTCGCCGGCATCGATCCCCACCACCACCGCAGCGACGCTCCAGATGAACTCCGCCGGCAGCTTCAGCGTGCCGCATGGTCCGGACGGCACGCTGTGGGTTGGCATGATGAACAAGACCTACGCCAAGGCGGTGGACAACGCCATCTGCAAAAAAGCGCCGCAAGGTGACGGCCTGCTCAATACCTTGCATATCACGCTTCCGCTGCCTTGGAGCAACAGCGCCAGCAAAGGCTCCAGCACCGGCAGCACGTCCCCATGATCATCCTGTACCTCGCCCTGCTGGCTGGCGGCATCAGCTTTTTCGTGCTGTCCTACGTGGCGCAGTTTCGCATCGCAGGCCTGCTGCGCACGCACTATCCGCCGCAGTGGAAGATCATCGCCGAGCCGGAGCACGGCAAGACCACCGCGTTTCGTACCTGGATCCGCCTGCAGCATGTGCTGCGTTCGCCCGCGCTGCCGGCGCTCGACGATCCGGCCATCAACCGCTGGCAGCGAGTCTGGCGTTACAGTCCGTGGCTCGGCTGGCTATGCTGGCTCGCCGCGCTGGCGATGCGCCTGCTGCTGCACTGACAATCAACGCCAAGGAATCCGCATGCAACTGGATCTGAGTGGACGCCACGCGCTGGTCTGCGGCGCCTCGCAGGGTATCGGGCGGGCTAGTGCGATCGAACTGGCCGAGCTGGGTGCCCATGTCACCTTGCTGGCGCGCTCTGCCGATGCGCTCAAGTCGATCGCGGAGAATCTGCCGCGGCCATATGCCAGTCAGCGTCACGACTGGCGCAGCGTCGACATGCTGGACACCGCCAGCCTGCACGCGACAGCCACTGAGATCGCCGCCAGCCAGCCCGTGCACATCCTGATCAACAACACCGGCGGACCACCTGGTGGCCCCGCCCATGCGGCCACGCTTGCCGCCTTCGAAACAGCATTCCGACAGCACCTGCTGGGCGGCCAGACCTTGCTGCAGGCACTCTTGCCCGGCATGCGTTCGAGTGGTTATGGCCGCATCGTCAATGTGATTTCCACGTCGGTGAAGGAGCCGATCGCCGGACTGGGCGTCTCCAACACGGTCCGCGCCGCCGTCGCTGGCTGGGCCAAGACCTTGTCCGCTGAGCTGGCCGCGGACGGCATTACCGTCAACAACGTGCTGCCGGGTTACACCCGCACCAGCCGCCTTGACGGCTTGCTCGCCGCGCAGGCTAGCGCCACTGGCCGCAGCGAGGACGAGATCGCGCAAGCCCTGCTGGCCACGGTGCCGGCCCGCCGCTTTGGCGAAGCCGGCGAAGTCGCCGCCGTGATCGCCTTCCTGTGCACACCGGCCGCCGCCTACGTCAACGGGGTCAGCATTGCGGTGGACGGCGGGCGCACCCGCGCACTGAGTTGAACGGCACGTCGCCTTCCGGCGTCACGCATACGCCAGCGTCCGGTGCAATTGCCGCACGCTGGTTTTAAGCTTGCGCAGATGCCCACCCTGCGCCTAGCCAATCTGATCGACGGTCGCCTGCGGGCACCTCACCTTGATGCATGGCTTCAGGTGCACGAACCGGCCACCGGTGCGGTGTTCGCGCATTGCCCCGACTCCAGCTCGGCTGATGTCGATGCCGCGGTGGCCGCCGCCAGCCGCGCCGCCGCCGGATGGGCGCATACGCCCGGCGAACAGCGCGCGCATCTGCTGCAGCGGCTGGCGGATTTGATCGAGGCTCGGCTGGAAGAATTTGCCGCGCTGGAATCGCGTGACAGCGGCAAGCCATTGAGCCTCGCGCGCAGACTCGACATACCGCGTGCGATCAGCAACCTGCGCTACTTCGCTGCCGCGATCATCACCTGGGGCAGCGAGTCGCACGCTATGGAAACCGGCACGCAGGGAGCCGGTGCGATCAACTACACGCTGCGTCATCCGCTCGGCGTGGTCGGCTGCATCAGTCCATGGAACCTGCCGCTGTACCTGTTCACCTGGAAGATTGCGCCCGCCTTGGCGGCCGGCAATACGGTGGTGGCCAAGCCCTCGGAAGTGACTCCCTGCACCGCCGCCCTGCTTGGCGAGTTGAGTATCGAGGCGGGGTTTCCGCCCGGCGTGCTGAACATCGTGCAGGGCCGGGGCCCGACCGTGGGCCAGGCGATGGTGGAACATCCGTTGGTGAAGGCGGTTTCCTTCACTGGCAGCACCGCCACCGGCGCACAGATCGCCGCTAGCGCCGCGCCACAGTTCAAGAAAGTGTCACTGGAGATGGGCGGCAAGAATCCGGCGATCGTGTTCGCCGATGCCGATCTTTCCGACGCGAACCTGGATACCATCGTGCGCTCGGGCTTCGCCAACCAGGGCGAGATCTGCCTGTGCGGTTCGCGCCTGCTGGTGCAACGTTCGATCTACGAGACCTTCCGCGAGCGCTATCTTGCACGGGTGCGGGCGCTGCAGGTCGGCGACCCGGATGATACCGACAGCGAGCTCGGTGCACTGGTCTCCCGGCCGCACTACGACAAGGTGCTTGGCTGCATCGAGCAGGCCCGCTCCGAAGGTGGCCGGGTGCTGTGTGGTGGTCACGCAATCAGCTTGCCCGGCCGCTGCGCCGGTGGCTGGTACATCGCACCCACCGTGATCGAAGGGCTGCCTTCGGCGACGCCCACCAACCAGCAGGAAATCTTCGGCCCGGTGGTCAGCCTGATTCCTTTCGACGACGAGGCCGAGGCGCTGGATATCGCGAACGACAGCCGATATGGACTGGCCGCCTCGCTGTGGACGCAGGATCTGTCGCGCGCCCATCGCCTCGCCGGCCGGCTCGAGTTCGGCATCGTCTGGATCAATTGCTGGCTGCTGCGCGACCTGCGCACGCCGTTCGGCGGCGCCAAGCAATCCGGACTCGGCCGCGAGGGCGGCATCGATGCGCTGCACTTCTTCACCGAGTCGAAAAACATCTGCATACGCTATTGATCACGTCTGCTATTGATCACGTCTGCTATTGACGACGTCTGCTATTG
>DAIMGD010000195.1:0-4741 GCA_036724165.1 Rhodanobacter sp. | reverse complement strand
CATCTGGATGCTGTTCGGCTGCGTGATCTATTTCGGCTACGGCATCCGGCACAGCAAGCTGGCGCTGCCGAACGGAGCATGAGCTCTGCCGGAGTCAGAGCCGCGCGGCGCTGACGATCCGGTTGCGCCCGCCGCTCTTGGCCTGGCGCATTGCATGATCGGCGCGTGCCAGCAGCGCTTCGATCATCTCGAAGCTGTGGCTGCGTTCGGCAACGCCGATGCACACGGTCAGCGGGCCGTCCGGGCGCTGGATTGCATGCACGGCCAGCCGCAGGTGCTCGGCCCGGCTGCTGGCCTGCTGCAGGTCGAGGCCGGGCAGCAGCATGGCAAATTCCTCACCGCCGATGCGGCCGATCAGGTCGCTCGGGCGCATCTGCGCGCGCAAGACGTCGGCCAGCGCGACCAGCGCGGCGTCGCCGGCCGCATGGCCGTGGTCATCGTTGAGCTGCTTGAAGTGATCGGCGTCCAGGAACAGCATGCACACCGGCTTCTGCTGCTCGCGGATGTCGACCAGTGCGCGCCGTGCCAGTTCGAGGAAGCGGTTGCGCAGCAGCAACCCGGTCAGCCCATCGGTATTGGCCTGCTCGCGCAGCTGCTTTTCCAGCCGGAACTGTGCGAACAGCGTGCGCGCCATGAACGCACGCAGCACCGCCGACAGCGCAATCGCCACGGCCATGTAGACCAGGTACTGGAAAATCTGCACGCCGTCGGCTTCACCGTGCAGCAGCAACGGCAGTGGCCCGAGTGCGCACAGCGTCATGGCGACGGCGAAATCCCAGCGCCCGAGCCAGATCATCGACGACGCCACCGGCAGCAGCAGGCCCGGCAGGATCAACGGCTGTCCCTGCACATGGCCGATGCCGTTGAGATTGATGCCGATTTCCAGCAACAGTACGCACAGCAGTGCCAGCAGGCTGAGCAGCCATGGCCGCTGGACGCGCCTGGCGACGACGGCCGTCAGCAGCAGCGGCAGCACCGGCGCGAGCCGCAGCAGCAGCGGCAATGGCGACACGCGGATCAGCAGGCTGGCGCCGGTCGCCGCCAGATAGCCCAGCACGGCCATCAGCATCAGCGCATGAATCATCGGCCCCATCTGGCGTGCCAGATAGTGGGCGTATTCACGACGTTGTTCCGGTTTGCCGGCGTGCTGTCGATTCGCGGACAAGGCTTGCATGCGGGTCGTTGCTGATAGGAAGCGTTTGAACATCACCCGGTGGAGCAGCAAGATGAATGCCAAAACCGTGCGCTGCATGTGGATGGAACGTCGCGCGCGCTCCGGCCATGACCTTCGGCATAGGTTAAGCGCGGCTGGACCGGTCTAGCATCGACGACCCGTATCCATGTCGTGGCAGCTTTCGCTGCCGTGGATCCCCACGTCCAGCGGACTTTGCGGCCCGGCTGATCACGTTCCGACGCCCACCCGCCCACCCGGAGAACACATTGAAAGTCACCCGTCTCGCTTCCGCCATCACCGCCATCGCCTTCGGGTTGGGCAGCCTTGTTGCGCTCGCTGATGTCCCTGCGCCGCAGGATGTGCCGTATCAGGGCACCCTGAAGATCAGTGTGGACGCCACCGATCTGGCCCACCGCATTTTCCGTGTGCGTGAAGTGGTGCCGGCGCAGCCGGGTCCGCTGACCCTGCTGTATCCGCAGTGGCTGCCGGGCAACCACTCGCCGACCGGCCCGATCGACAAGCTGGCCGGGCTGGTGGTGACCGCCGGCGGCAAGGTGCTGGCGTGGAAGCGCGATCCGCTGAACGTATACGCCTTCCATGTCGAGGTGCCGCAGGGCGTCAGCAGCGTCGAGGTGGCGTTCCAGTATCTCACCGCGCAGAACAGCCACGAGGGCCGGGTGGTGATGACGCCCGAAATGCTCAATCTGCAGTGGAATGCCGCCACGCTGTATCCGGCCGGTTACTACAGCCGCCGCATCAACACCCAGGCCAGCGTGACGTTTCCGGCCGGCTGGCAGTTCGGCAGCGCGCTGGACGTGGCCTCGCGCGATGGCGACACGGTGAACTTCAAGCCAATCACCTACAACGACCTGGTCGACTCGCCGATCTATGCGGGCAAGTATTTCAAGCGCGTCGATCTGGACCCGGGCGCGAAGACGCCGGTGCACATGGATATCGTGGCGGATGCGGCGAAGTATCTGGAAATCACCCCGGCGCAGCTGAAGGTGCACCAGAACCTGGTGCAGCAGATGTACAAGCTGTATGGCGCGCATCACTACGATCACTACGACTTCCTGTTCTCGCTGAGCGACAAGATGAGCGGCAACGGGCTGGAGCACCACCGTTCCAGCGAGGACGGCGTCGGCGCCGACTACTTCACCGAGTGGGACAAGAATGCGCTGGAGCGCGACCTGCTGCCGCACGAGTTCAACCACTCGTGGGACGGCAAGTACCGCCGCCCGGCCGACCTGTGGACGCCGAACTTCAACGTGCCGATGCAGGACTCGCTGCTGTGGGTCTACGAGGGCCAGACCCAGTTCTGGGGCCAGGTCATGGCATCGCGTTCGGGGCTGTGGAACCAGGAGCAGACGCACGACATGCTCGCCTACGTGGCCGCCACCTACGACAGGGGCCGTCCCGGCCTGGCCAGCTGGCGCAATGTGCAGGACACCACCAACGACCCGATCATCGCCGAGCGTGCACCGTTGCCGTATCGCAACTACCAGGCCAGCGAGGACTACTACTCCGCCGGCCAGATGATCTGGCTCGACGTCGATGCCAAGCTGCGCGCGCTGAGCCACGGCAAGCACTCCATCGACGACTTCGGCAAGGTGTTCTTCGGCATGGACAACGGCAGCTTCGTCACCAACACCTATACCTTCGACGATGTGGTGAAGACGCTCAACCAGATCCAGCCGTTCGACTGGGCCAGCTACCTGCGCAGCCGTCTGGACGGCCATGGCCCGCTGATCGGCGGGGTCGAGGCGCATGGCTGGAAACTGATCTACAACGACAAGCCGTCCGCCGCGGTGAAGGCGGTGGAAGCACGCCGCCATTTTGCCGATCTCACCTATTCGCTCGGCCTGATGATCGGCAAGGATGGCGCCATCGGCGACGTGCTGTGGGACAGCCCGGCATTCAAGGCCGGCATCTCGCCGGGCATGACCCTGGTCGCCGTCAACAACCATGAATACACCAGTGACGCCCTCAAGGATGCGGTCACCGCGGCGGCGAAAGAGCGGAGTCAGCCGATCGAGCTGCTGCTGAAGAACTTCGACGAGTACACCACTGTGCGCATCGACTACCACGACGGCCTGAAGTACCCGCACCTGGTGCGCGACGGCAGCCAGCCCGACACCTTGACTGCCTTGCTCAAGGCGCGCTGAAGCCGGCTCATCACCCTCTCTTCCGGCCGGGCCGGAGGGAGGGTGGATGAAGCGGATTTCCCCGCTGGCGGCGCTGCGGCAACTGCCGCCGCAGCCTGGGCAAAGTGCCGCCCGCATGGCGCTGTCCCGGCCACGCGCATCGGCAACTCGGCTATACTGCGGCCCCGCGGCATGAGCCTTTGGTTTCTCGCTCAACCGCGCCGGTCACCGTGCGCTCGTAGCTCAGCTGGATAGAGTACTGCCCTCCGAAGGCAGTGGTCGTGGGTTCGAATCCCGCCGAGCGCACCATTCTTTGAAGACGCTTGCCGGCCGGATCCGCGACCGGCCCGTCTCGCTGGCCGCCGCCGATCAAAATGGATACATGCTGCCGCAGGCCTGATCACAGGGCGTGCGGACTGCGCGTGCCTGTAGCCTGTTCATGCCGGAAATTGCCACTGTCGTGACGGCAGCGGCAGCGCCGCAATGTCGCCATGCGCTGCGAAAAAAGCGGGCCGGCGATGCTGCTTGGTTGGCCGTACGGCAAATTTGCCCTACATTCCGTGTGCCGAGTATAAGGTTCCGGCAATTCATCCATCGAGTACACGGGGAAACATATGGCGAAGATCCAGAAAAGCGTAGTGAAGAAGGCAGCTCCGAAGGTTGCCGCCAAGCCGGCCGCTCCGAAGCCGATCAAGGAAGTCATGAGCAAGTCGGGCCTGGTGGCGCATATCGCCGAGACGAGCGGTGTGGTGGCCAAGGACGTCCGTGCGGTACTGGCAGCACTGGAAGGTGCCGTCGTCGGGTCCATCCACAAGAAGGGCGCCGGTTCGTTCATGCTGCCGGGCCTGTTGAAGATCTCCGCCGTCAGCGTGCCGGCCAAGCCGAAGCGCAAGGGCATCAACCCGTTCACCAAGGTTGAGCAGTGGTTTGCCGCCAAGCCGGCCTCGGTGAAGGTGAAGGTGCGTCCGCTGAAGAAGCTCAAGGATGCGGCAGCCTGAAGAGGCGTGCCGACCGCTGCGGTGACTCCCGGTCACCGCAGCGTGGATCTTCCGGCTGGCGTGGGCAGGTGAACATGGCCATGCTTCGCCAGATGCAAAAGGCGCCCAACAGGGCGCCTTTTGCATCCATGACGGCTCAGCTTCAGCTCAGTGCTTGCCGATCTCGAAATCCTGCTCGGCCACCGGCTTGCCGTCGAGGGAAATCTCGACCTTGTATTTGCCTTCCGGCCACAAGTCCGGGTTCTGCACCCTGAAGGTGGTGACGGCCGGGCCGTCGGTGGCGATCGGCTGGCTGATGTTGCTGATCAGCTGACCCTGGCCTTCCAGATAACTCCACTTGGCATTCAAGGTGGCGCCACCGCTGCGGCCCTCGGTGGCGACGCTGGCGTAGATGGTCTTGTCGTTGACGGCAAAACGGTTGCTGG
>DAIMGD010000194.1:0-4788 GCA_036724165.1 Rhodanobacter sp. | reverse complement strand
ATCGTCAACGGCGCCAACCCGGACCTGCTCGGCGGCGGCGGCGTCGATGGTGCGATCCATCGCGCGGCCGGACCGGCCCTGCTGCAAGCCTGTCGCGCCCTGCCCGAAACCGCGCCCGGCATACGCTGCCCGACCGGCGAGGCACGCATCACGCCCGGCTTTGCGCTGCCCGCACGTCACGTGATCCATGCCGTCGGGCCGGTCTGGCACGGCGGCGGCCACGGTGAGGCGATGCTGCTGGAACACTGCTATCGCAACGCGCTGCGCCTGCTGCGCGACCACCGGCTGCATACGATCGCGTTTCCGGCGATCAGCTGCGGCGTGTATGGCTATCCCGCCGCACGCGCCGCCGCGATCGCGGTGGCCACGTTGCGCGATGAACTGGCCAGCGAGCCTTCCATCGACATCACGCTGTGTTGTTTCAGCGATGCCATGCAGGCGGTTTTTCAGCACGCGCTCAATGCAGCTTGAATGGGTACAGCGGGGGCAGCTCGCCGGCGCCATCGCCCGCATCAACCACTCGCCAGCCGAAGCCGTGCTTGAACACCTCGACCAGCGCCGCGCCTTCGTCCGACCCTGGCATGCCGGCGTACTGCCGCTGCTGCAAGGCGGCAATCGCGGCGCGTTGCCGGTCGTCGCCCAGTGCCCGCGACAGCTCGCCAAGATGCTGAATCGCCGGCCGCTCCGCGCGCGCCCATGCCAGCAGACAGTGTGCCTGCGTCGCCGCGTCATCGCCGCGGGCCGCGGCGATGAAAGCCTGCTGATATTGACGCACCGACATGCGTGCCGGCGCCGTTGCGATGACCGCAGTTGCACGTCGGCCACGCCGCCACAGCCACCATGCCAGCACGCTGAACAGCCACAAGCCGACACTGCCGAGTGCAATCCAGCGCCACGGCGTGCCATGCGCAACGCTGGCCGGCGCCGCCGCCGCACCGACCGGCACTGCGGCGACGGGCCCGGCGGCAACGCCGGTCGCCGGCAGCACGGTGATCTGGTGGGCCGGAATCTGCGCCACCTCGGCGTGTTGGGTCAGCACGTTCCACCACTTCACGCTGATCGCTGGAATCGTCAAGCTGCCGGCGCGCTCGGGCACGATCGCGAAGGCCTGCTGACGCCGGCCGACGACCCACTGATCGTCATGCCGGTCACCGGTCACCGGCTTGTCCGGATACACCGTGGCGCCATCCAGCGGCGGCAGGCTGAGCGCGGGCAAGGCTTCATAAGACAGGCCGGTCGCCTGCAGGGTCATCGTCAGGTTCAGCGGTTGTCCCACTCGCGGCTGATCCTGCGCAGCCGGCCATCCGTCCAGGCTCAGACTCAGCTGGCGCGCCGGCAACCATGCCGGCTTGCCCCAGTCGGCCGGCACCGCCTGCACCTCGACGGTCAGCGCCGGAGCGCTGGCCGAGACGCGCGCACTGGTGCCGAAGAAACTGTTCGGATCGTTCGGATCGAGTGCCTCGCCCTGGAAATTCGCCGCGGGAATCTCGAGCTGTCCGGCATGCTGCGGAACCAGCGCATAGCGTCGTTCGATCACATGGTAGCTACGGCCACCACGCACGGCGTCGTAGTTCAGATCGTCGCCGACCAAGCTCACTTCCGCGCCATTGACCTGCGGCGGATCCAGCGAACCGTTGCTGATGCTGGTGGCGAAATACAGTCGCTCGACATAACTGAGCTGCTGGCCGACGTAGCCGTGCGCCGGCTCGACCTGCGCCTCCATGAAGACGTCCTTGTGCGCCTCCGCCGCCGTGGCCGGATCGGCCGCGCTCACCTGCAGTTGCAGCGGGCTGGTCTGGCCACCAGCCAGGTTGAGGGAGGGGATTTGCAGCACACCGACATGTTTCGGCCGCAGCGCCAGCCCGAACGTTCGCTCCGAAGTCGTCGCCCCGTTAATGACACTGACATTGTCGCTTTGCGAGGTCCCGAGGATGTCGAAGTCCGCGCCCAGCGGGCTGAGATCGGGGATGTCGATGTTGCCGGCAGCACCGCTGACATGCAGGTTCAGCGTCACGGTTTCGCCCAGCTGCACGCTGGTGCGGTCCAGCGTCGCGCGCACGTCGACCGCCCGGCCCAGCGCCGGAACCAGCAACAGTGCGCATAGCCACCCTCCGATGATTCGTCTGAACCTCATGGCTGATCACCCTCGCTCGGCGCGCCACCATGGCGCTGCTGATATTCCAGTTCGAACTTGCGCCGCAACAAGGCGCCCGGATCATCCGGCACGCGTTGCAAGGCATGCTGCAGGTCCAGCGGCAGCTTCGACTGCGGATCGTCCTTCGACATCGTGCCCAGTTGATGCGTCGGCGCCTGCTGATCCTTGTGCGGCGACGCCAGCGCCTGATCCATCTGCTGCTGCAGGGCTTTCTGCGCTTGTACCGCCTGCGCGTTCTGCGCCGCCTGTTGCTGCGGGCTCAATGGCTTGGGTTGATCACCCGGCTTGTCCTGCGCGGCATCCTGGCTAGCCTGGTTCGGCTTTTCAGGCTGCCCTGCCTGCCCCGCCTGGGCGGATGCCTTGGCCTTGTCCTGCGCGGACTTTTCATCCTGCGACTGTTGCGAGTCCGGCTTGCCGTCGGCAGCTTTTCCATCTGGCGACGACTGCCCCTTGCCACCGCCCTTGTCGTGCTGCTTCTGCTGATCCTGCGACGACGGCTTTTTCTGCTGCCGACGCAACCAGTCCTCGACCGCCTTGCGATTGGCTGTGGCATCGGCATTCGTCGGGTCGAGTTTCAACGCGCGGTCGTAGGCATCGATCGCCTGTTGATACTGGTGCTGCCTGGCTAGCGCGTTGCCAAGGTTGTACATCGCATCGCCGCCGGGAGCGTGCTGCAAGGCCTGCGCCGCGGCGGCGTAGTCACCCGCGCGATACGCTGCCGCACCTCGCCAGGCCGGGTCGGCGGCGAGCTGCTGCGCCTGCTTCGCATCGCCATGCCGCAAGGCCTGCGCGGCCTGCTGATCGGGGCGCTGCCACAGGTCATGCCAGCTGGTTGCCTCGGCCGTCGCCGGCAGCATCGGCAACAGCAACAGCGGCAGCAGCAACAGCCAGCCACGCCGGAATGCCAGCGCCACCACCAGCAACAACGGCAACAGCAGCCACGGGCCGCGATCCTGCCATTCATCACTGGTCTGCCCACTGGCCTTGGCGACCGGTCCCGCGCGCAACTGCGCATGCAGTGCATCGATATCGGCGTGATCGGCACTCATCGTCACGTAGCGGCCGCCACCGGCGGCAGCCAGCGCAGCGAGCGCGCCATCCTCCCGACGGGCCAGTACCAGATGATCCTGCGCATCACGCAGGAAACCACCGTCGGGCAGTGGCACCGGGCCACCCTGCGGTGTGCCCACGCCCAGTACCGACACCTGCACACCCGCAGCCAATGCCTTGCGCGCAGCGGCATCGGCTGCCGCATCGGCCTGGTCGGTGATCAGCACCAGCGTACCGCCGCTGGCCTTGGCATCGTGAATCAGCGCCACCCCGCGCGCGATCGCCAGCGCTGCGTTATCGCCGTCCACCGGCATCGTGTCCGGCGCCATCGCATCGAGCAGGTCGTCGAGACTGCCGGCATCGGAAGTCAGCGGTGCCACCACGAACGCTTCGCCGGCGTAACCGATCAACGCATTCAGGTCATCATGGTTGCTGGCCAGCAGGTCGTGCGCCTTGTAGCGCACGCGATCGAGCCGGCTCGGTGTCACATCGCGCGAGAGCATGTGCTGCGACAGCGAGATAGCCACCACCTGCGCCGCACGACTTGCATACAAGGGTCGGGTGACGCGGCTCCAGCTCGGCCCGGCCAGCGCCAGTGCACACAGCATCCAGCCCAGCGCAAACAGCCACAGCGGCAGTTGCCGGTGGCCGGCACGCCCACGCAGCAAATGCGGCAGCAGGTCCGCATCGACCAGCCGCGACAGTTCCAGCGCAGCCGAACTGCGCCGTGCGCCCAGCCATCCGATCAACGGCAGCGCAAGCAGCGCGAACAGCCACCACGGCCGCAGGAAATGAAATTGCTGCAGGATCTCGTTCATGCCAGCGGCCTCGCCGTGCGCCCGAACCGGCGCGGCACGATCACCAGCAGCAGCAAGCCGATCGCCGCCAGCAGCGGCCAGCGAAACAGCTCATGCCGCGGTCGCAGGGTCGGTCCATGTTGCGGCATCGGCTCGAGCGCATCGATGGCGCGATAGGCATCGGCCAGTTCGCCGCTGTCGGTGGCGCGGAAAAAGCGTCCGCCGGTCTGCGTGGCGATCGCCGTCAGCATCCCTGCATCCAGATCCGCCGACGGATTGACCAGCTGGCTTCCAAAAAATCCCGGTACGCGCATCTGCGTGGCGCCGATGCCGATGGTGTAGATACGCACGCCGGCCGCCTTGGCCGCACGCGCCGCCTCGCGTGGCGCAATGCTGCCGGCGTTGTTGACGCCATCGGTCAATAGCACCAGCACGCGGGCCTGCTGCGGCAAGGCCGACAATCGTTTCACCGCCACCGCGATCGCATCGCCGATTGCCGTTTCCGAACCGGCCAGTCCCACCGCCGCGCCCTGCAGTTGCGCGCGCACGGCCGAGAGATCGTAGGTCAATGGCGTCACCAGGAAGGCCTGGCTGCCGAACATGATCAGGCCCATTTCGTCGCCACTGCGACGATTGATGAAATCACCGGCAATCGCCTCGACGGCGCCGAAGCGGCTGACCGATTGACCGGCCAGTTCCATGTCTGGCGTCTGCATGCTGCCGGACAGATCCACGGCCAGCATCAGGGCACGTCCACTGCGCTGCTGGGCCTGCGGCGGTCCCACC
>DAIMGD010000193.1:0-4803 GCA_036724165.1 Rhodanobacter sp. | reverse complement strand
TCCACCTGATGCTGCTGGCGTTCGTGCTGCTGCTGGCGGTGTTCGTGCCGCATCTCGGCATGCGGATCAACGGCGCGCGGCGCTGGCTGAACCTGCTGGTGACCAGCTTCCAGCCGGTTGAAGCGGTGAAGCTGATCCTGGTCGTGTACATCGCCAGTTATCTGGTGCGCCATCGCGAGGCCGTGGAGACGCGCTTCCTCGGCCTGATCAAGCCGATCGCCGTCTCCGGCATCATCGTGCTGCTGCTCCTGGCGCAGCCGGATTTCGGTTCGGCCACACTGGTGATCGCGGTGAGCATCGCGATGGTCTGGCTCGGCGGTGCGCGGCCGCTGTTCCTGTTCATCATGGGTCTGCCGCTGATGCCGCTGCTGTACATTGCGGCGACCGGCGAGAGCTACCGCATGAAGCGGCTGACCTCGTTCATGGATCCGTGGAAGGACCCGTTCAACGACGGCTTCCAGCTGACCCAGTCGCTGATGGCGATCGGTCGCGGCGAGTGGACCGGCGTGGGGCTGGGTTCCAGCGTGCTGAAGCTGTCCTACCTGCCGGAGGCGCATACCGATTTCATCTTCGCGGTGATCGGCGAGGAACTCGGCCTGGCCGGCGTGGTGCTGGTGATGGGGCTGTTTGCGCTGGCGGTCGGGCGCGGCCTGTACCTGGGCCTCAAGGGCGTGGAGATCGGCCAGCGCTTCGCCGGCTATGTCGCGTTCGGCATCTCGCTGATGCTGGCGATGCAGGCGATCGTCTCGGTGGGCGTGAATCTCGGCGCCTTGCCGACCAAGGGACTGACGCTGCCGCTGATCAGCTACGGCGGCTCGTCGATGGCGCTGACCTGTGCGATGGCCGGCGTGCTGTTGCGCGCCACGTTCGAGATCAACCGCGCGCTGGATGCGCGCGAAGTGACCCGGCGGATGCCGCCGGCGGTTGCGGCGGCCGATGCAAAAGTCGTGGTGAAGCCACGCGAGGCGGTGGCCGCATGACGACCTGCGCACCCGTGCTGATCATGGCCGGCGGCACCGGCGGCCACATCTTCCCTGGCCTGGCGGTGGCCGAGTGCCTGCGTGCGCAGGGCGTGCCGGTGGTCTGGCTGGGCGCGGTCGGCGGCATGGAAACGAAGGTGGTGCCGGCGCATCAGATCGAATTGCATACGGTGGCAGTCGGCGGCCTGCGCGGCAAGGGTTGGAAGACCCGCCTGCTGGCGCCGCTGATGTTGCTGCGCGCGCTGGCCGCGTCGCTGGCATTGCTGCGCCAGGTCAGGCCGCGCAGCGTGCTGTCGATGGGCGGCTACGTGGCCGGGCCCGGCGGCCTCGCCGCGTGGCTGCTGCGTCGGCCGCTGCTGGTGCACGAACAGAATCGCGTGGCCGGCTTCACCAATCGCAAACTGGCGAGCATTGCCAGGCGCGTGCTGGCCGGTTTCGCCGACGCGCTGCCGCAGGCCGAATGGGTCGGCAATCCGGTGCGCGCCGCGATCGCGGCGTTGCCGCTGCCGGCGCAGCGCTTCGCCACCCGCAGCGGCAAGTCGCGGCTGCTGGTGCTCGGTGGCAGTCTGGGTGCGCGTGCGTTGAACCTGGCATTGCCGCAGGCGCTGGCGCAACTGACCCTGGCCCAGCGACCCGAGGTGCTGCATCAGGCGGGCAGCCGCGGTCTGGACGAAGCGCGCGAGGCGTATGCGAAAGCCGGCGTCGAGGCGAAGGTGGTGCCGTTCATCGATGACATGGCCAGCAGCTACGGCTGGGCCGACCTGGCGGTCTGTCGTGCCGGCGCGCTGACCCTGGCCGAACTTACCGCGAGCGGACTGGGTGCCTTGCTGGTGCCGTTTCCGCAGGCGGTGGACGATCACCAGACCCGCAACGCCGAGGTGCTGGTGGCCGTCGGCGCGGCGGTGGTGATCCAGGAGCGTGACCTCGACGTCCAGGTTCTGGCGCAGCGGCTGGAGTCGATGCTGGGCGACCGGACCAGGCTGCTGGCGATGGCCGAGGCCGCCCGCACGCTGGCCAAGCCCGACGCCGCACAGGTCATAGCTGCCGCTTGTATTGATGCAGCCTGCATGAAGGAGGCCGCATGACCCTGCGCCGCCTGCATGCACACGAGGATCTGATGAGCACGTTCCGCCGCGTGCACTTCATCGGCATCGGTGGCGTCGGCATGAGCGGCATAGCCGAGGTGCTGCACAACCTCGGCTATGCCGTATCCGGCTCCGACCGCGCGCACTCGTCGACCGCCCAGCGGCTGCAGCAGCTCGGGATCACCGTGCATGTCGGACATGCCGCCGAACATGTCGGCGACGCGGACGTGGTAGTGACTTCCAGCGCGATCCGTCAGGACAATCCGGAACTGGTCGCCGCCCGTGCCACGCGCATTCCGGTGATCCCGCGGGCGGAGATGCTCGGCGAGCTGATGCGTTTCCGCCGCGGTGTGGCGATCGCCGGCACGCACGGCAAGACCACCACGACCAGCCTCACCGCCAGCGTGCTGGCCGAAGCTGGCTACGATCCGACGTTCGTGATCGGCGGCCAGCTGAATGCGGCGGGGGCGAACGCGCGGCTGGGCACCGGCCAGTATCTGGTCGCCGAAGCCGACGAGTCGGATGGCTCGTTCCTGCTGCTGTCACCGGTGATCGCGGCGGTCACCAATATCGACGCCGACCATCTGGAGAACTACGGCGGCGATTTCGCGCAATTGAAGAAGGCCTTCGCCGACTTCCTGCACCGGCTGCCGTTCTACGGCCTGGCCGTGCTGTGCATGGATGACGCGGAAGTCGCCGAACTGGCGAAGACCACCACGCGTCGCGTGATGACCTATGGCATCGACACCGGCGATGCCGACGTGCGCGCGCTGAACCTGACCCAGCACGGCTTCGAGATGCACTTCGACCTGCAGTTGCCGGGGCGCGCGGAACTGCTGCCGGTGAAGTTGAACCTGCCGGGTCGCCACAATGTGTTGAACGCGCTCGCCGCGGCGACGATCGGCTGGCAGCTCGGTGTCGAGGCCGCCGCAATCGCCCGCGCGCTGGAAAAATTCGAGGGTGTCGGCCGGCGCTTCCATCGTCGCGGCGAGCTCGCACTCGATCATGGCAGCGTGTTGCTGGTCGACGATTACGGCCATCACCCGCGCGAACTGGCGGCGGTGTTCGACGCCGTGCGCGGCGGCTGGCCGCAGCGCCGGCTGGTGGTCGGGTTCCAGCCGCACCGCTACAGCCGCACGCGCGACCTGCTGGACGATTTCGCCAACGTGCTGGCCGAAGTCGACGTGCTGCTGCTGACCGAGGTCTACCCGGCCGGTGAGGCGCCGATTGCCGGCGCCGACGGACGCGCGCTGGCGCGGGCGGTGCGCGCGCGCGGCAAGGTCGATCCGGTGCTGATCGAGCACCCGCGCGATCTGAAGGAAGCCCTGCCCGCGCTGCTGCGCGACGGCGATTTGCTGCTTTTGCTGGGCGCCGGCGACATCGGCGCCGCGGCGGTGGAACTGGCGCAAGCCGGTCAGTTGAGGACACACAAATCATGAGCCAGCCCAGCATGCGCGCGAGCAAGATCAGCGACCCGGCACAGTTCGGCCGGGTCGCGGTGGTGATGGGCGGCAGCTCGGCCGAACGCGAAGTGTCGCTGGACTCCGGCCGCAACGTGCTGGCGGCGCTGCAGGCGCGCGGCATCGACGCGCAGGCGATCGACGGCATCCCGGCGCTGCTCGACGCGCTGCGCGCCGGCCACTTCGCCCGCGTGTTCAATATCCTGCATGGCCAGCACGGCGGTGGCGAAGATGGCGTGCTGCAGGGTGCGCTGGAATCGCTCAACGTGCCCTATACCGGATCGGGCGTGCTGGGTTCGGCACTCTCGATGGACAAGACGCGCTCCAAGCGCGTGTGGCAGTCGCTGGGTCTGCCGACGCCGAAGTTCGCCGCGTTGCCGCGTGGTGCGGACGTGCACGCGGCCGCCCGGCAGGTGGGATTCCCGCTGATCGTGAAGCCGGCCTGCGAAGGTTCCAGCGTCGGCGTGACGCGCGTGTTCGCGGAAAAGGATCTGGATGCGGCAGTCGCGCTGGCTGCGAAATATCCGGGCGACCTGCTGATGGAAACGCTGATCGAGGGCGACGAACTGACCGTCGCGATTCTCGGTCGCGAGGTGTTGCCCAGCATCCACATCGTGCCGAAGGCGGCGTTCTACGACTACAACGCGAAATATGTCGCCGAAGACACCCAGTACATCTGTCCGGGGCTTGCCGGCGCCGCAGCGGAGGAATTGCACGCGCTGTCGCTGGCCGCCTTCGATGCACTCGGTTGCGCCGGCTGGGGCCGGGTCGACGTGATGCGTGATCACGCCGGCCGCAACTGGCTGCTCGAAGTGAACACCGCACCGGGCATGACCTCGCATTCGCTGGTGCCGAAGGCGGCCGCGGTCGCCGGCATCGACTACCAGGAACTGTGCTGGCGCGTGCTCGAAACCAGCTTCCGGGAGGACGCATGAGAGGCACGGTCCGCCTGGTTGCCTGGTGCCTGGCGATTGCGCTGGTCGCGTTGCCGATCGTCGGCGTGCTGCGCGGATGGTTCGCGGCCAACCGCTGGCCGGTCAACCAGCTGACCGTGCAGGCCGAGTTCAAGCATGTGAGCGCGGCGGAGATCCGCGCGGCCGTGCTGCCGCACCTCGGCAAGGGATTCTTCGCGCTGGATCTGGATACCGTGCAGAAGGCGGTCGCCGCGCTGCCGTGGGTCGAATCGGTCGAGGCGCGCAAGCGCTGGCCCAACACGCTGCTGCTGCGCATCTACGAGCGCCAGCCGTTCGCGCGCTGGAACGACAAGCAGCTGATCAG
>DAIMGD010000192.1:0-4833 GCA_036724165.1 Rhodanobacter sp. | reverse complement strand
TCGCGCGCGATCATGCCCACCGAGATGGGTTTGCCGCCGGCCGGAATCAGCCACAGCTCGGGCGCGCGACCCTGCTCGAACGCGACCGGCGTGGCCGGCACCACCACCATGCGGGCGTGCTGCAGATCCATCGTCGCGGTCCAGCCGGTAGAGCCGTTGTCCTGCTGGATGGTCGAGGCCATGTAGCCGGCGGCGACCACGGTCGGCGTCGTGGTCGGCCGTGGCAGCGCCACCACCACGAGCAGCGCGACAGCCACCGCGCTGGCGCCGATGCCGAGCCAGTGCCACAGCTGCAGGTTGTCCCACAGGCCCTTGCGCGGCGCGACCCTGGCCGGTGCATCCAGTTGCAGCGTGTCGTGAATGCGCGCCCACACATACGGCGCCGGGGTGACCTCGCCGATCGTGTCGGCCAGCGGCATCAGGCGGCGCTGCCACAGGGCCACCGCGGTCGCCGCTTCGCCGGAGACCAATACCTCATGTGCCACTTCGGCACGCGTGTCGGCATCGAGCACGCCGAGCACGTACTCGGCGTAGCGCAGGTTGTTGTTGCCGTCTTCGATGGGCGTATTCATTGTTTCCACGCCTTATTGGTCCAGGCACGTGCGAAGTTGCATCAGGCTGCGGCGGATCCAGCTTTTCATGGTTCCGAGCGGCACCTTGCAGCGTGTCGCCAATTCGTTATACGTAGCGCCGGTGAAAAAAGCTTCACGCACCGAACTCTGCTGTTGCGGCTCCAGTTCATCGAGACACTGTTGCAGCCGCTGGTATTCCTGGCTGGTTTCCGCACCGGCCGCCGGCGTGGGCTGGTCGTCGACGGTCTCGTCCAGCCTCGACGGGTCGTCCAGCAATTCCTCGCGATGCTGGCGCAGGCGATCGATCGCCTTGTTGCGCGACAGCGTGACCAGCCAGGTGATCGCACTGGCCCGGCTTGCATCGAAGCTGTCGGCGCGGCGCCACACCGTGGTGTAGGTCTCCTGCAGCACCTCTTCGGCTTCGCCGCGATCGCGCAGCATGCGCAGGCACACGCCGAACAGCTTGGACGAAGTGCGCTTGTACAACTCGGCGAATGCCTTCTGATCGTTTCGACCGGTCTGCTGCAACAGCTGGTTCAGCTCGTCACGCTCGGCGGGGCTGCTGACACTCATGGGCAAACCATCCTGCAATCATGAAGAAACTGGCCTGCGGCCATGTGACAGCGCTTACCGTATGACTTTCACAGCATGAAGGCCATCTGGCGCAGTGACAAGCACCCCCGGCGCCTTTCCGGGTAGCGCGAACCATGCAGACGAAAAGGGTACGCCGCATAGGCGGCGCCTGCGTCAGCGCGGATCTGCAATCGGCAACAGTCGCTCGGGATGGCTGTAGACGTTGTGGCTGCCTGGTCGCGCAAAGCCGACCAAGGTCATGCCGGCACTGCGCGCCAGCTCGACCGCCAGCGCCGTCGGTGCCGAGATCGCAGCGAGCAGGGCGATGCCGGCGCTCGCCGCCTTGGTCACCATTTCGTAGCTGGCGCGGCTGGTCACCAGCGCAAAGCCGGCGTCAGGATCGATGCCGGCGCGGCGCATTGCACCGACCAGCTTGTCCAGCGCGTTGTGGCGGCCCACATCCTCGCGCACCAGCAGGATCGTGCCGTGGCAGTCGGCCCAGGCGGCGGCATGCACGGCCCCGGTCGCGGCATTCATCGGCTGCAGGCTGTGCAACTCGGCCAGCGCCCGTTCCAGCGCATCAAGGGAGATGGTGCAGCCGGCGCCCACTGGCGGATGCTGGCGCACGGCCTGTTCGAGATTCCGGCTACCGCAGATGCCGCAGCCGCCGCGACCGGGCAGCAGGCGTTCGTGTGCCTGATCGAGATGCGCGGCATGCGCGCCGGCCGCCACCTGCACGCTCAGCTCGATGCCTTCGAGCAGCGTGCGACTTTCCACCTGCAGCAGCTGGCTCGGCGCGTCGATCAGGCCTTCGCTCAGTGAAAAGCCCAGCGCGAAATCCTGCAGGTCATGCGGCGTCGCCATCATCACGGCGAAGCTCACGCCGTTGTAGATCATCGCCACCGGCACTTCCTCGGCCACGCGATCGTCCTCCTGCGTGGACCGGCCATGGCGCCAGCGAGTGACGCCGCGGGTGACGAAGCCGACCGTCGCATCGGGTTCGCCCGGGTTGGATTTCGCCATGGAGCCCATCCTTCGTCAGTATCCGGCTGGGTGACTGATCGCGGCCGTCCAGCGGCGAGCCGCCTGATGCCACCGGTGTCGGTTCAACCCATAATGCCGGGCGTATTCTCCCCACGAGTATAGGTTTGCAGGCACGCATGATCGACTACCGCCAAGCCATCGAGCGACTGCTCGCGCACACCGCGCGACTGCCGGCGGAAATCTGCCCGCTGGCCGAGGCGACCGGCCGCGTGCTGGCCGGCGATGTGCACAGCCCGATCGCCTTGCCGTCGTTCGACCATGCGGCGATGGATGGCTATGCACTGCGTGCGCGCGAACCGCTGGCGGCCGGGTCCGAATACCTGGTGTCTGGCTCAACGGCCGCCGGGGATGTCACGCGCGGGATGGCCAGCACGGACGCCGCCTGTGAAATCATGACCGGCGCACGCCTGCCCGAAGGCTTCGACGCGGTGGTCGCGGTGGAGCGAACCCAGTCGCTGGCCGCGCCGACGGACGACACCCGCGCGCGCATCCGCCTGCTCGATCCGCTCGCCGCCGGCGACAATGTGCGTCACGTCGGCGCGGACGTGGCGCAGGGTGCCAGCGTGCTTGCCGCCGGCGCCCGCATCGCACCCGCGCACATCATGCTTCTGGCCGCACTGGGCATCTCGCAGATCGAGGTTGTACGCCGTCCGCGCATCGCCATCATCTGCACCGGCAAGGAACTCCAGGAGGATCCGCTGCAAGCCCTTGCCGACGGCCGGATCCATAACTCCAACGGTCCCTATCTCGTCGCGGCGCTCAGCGCGATCGGTGCGCAGGTGCTGTCGTGCGAGGCGGTGGACGATACCGCGCAGGTCTTTGCCGACGCGCTGCAGCGTGCGATCGAGGCCGGCGTCGACCTGCTGATCAGCACCGGAGCCGTATCGATGGGACGCTACGACTTCGTGCCGGACACGTTGCGCCGCTTCGGCGCCGGGCAGCTGTTCCACAAGGTGGCGATCCGACCGGGCAAGCCCTTGCTGTGCGCCAAGCTGGCGAATGGACCACTGATCCTCGCGCTGCCCGGCACACCGATGGCGGTCGCCGTCGGTTTCCGCTTCTTCGTGGCACCCGCGTTGCGGGCCATGGCCGGGCAGGCCAGCGAACCGACGCTGCATGCCTTGCTCGACACGCCACAGCAACCGAAGGCGGGCATGCGCCATTTTCTGCGTGCCAGGCTGCACCAGGATGCGCGCGGCCAGCTCCACGCCAGCGTATCCAGCCAGCAACAACCATTCCGCATCCAGCCCTTCGCCGAAGCCGATGCGTGGGTGGTGCTGAGCGAAGACGCGGGTGATTGTGTTGCCGGCGCGTCCGTCGAGGTTGTCAGCGTGGAACCCGGCAGATCGCCACGCATCAGCCCGTCACACTGACTCGCACGCGCCCGGGAATGCCCATGAAGTTGCAGATCGAAGGCCAGCACCTGCGCATACGCGTCGATGAGCGTGAGCTGGCCCGCCTGCTCGCAGGCAAGACGATTGAAGCAAGCACGCAGTTCGCGGCGGCATTTGCGATTTCATTTTTACTGCGACTGACACCGGATGGTGACGCCACGTTCGAAGGGCGGGCTGATGCCTGGCAGGTCAGCCTGCCCGCGGCGGCCGTGCGCGAGCATGCAACGCGGCTGCCGACACGCGAAGGGCTTCGCTACAGCCTGCCGGCGCAGGAATCCCGCAATCCGCTGCAACTGCTGTTCGACGTGGATGTCCGCGACAGCGTGAGCCGGCGCAGGTCGTCGTGACTCGGCGGCGATTTCCGCGAGCGCTCCAAAAATCCATCGCCAATCGTGGCCGATCGGGCAGAGGGTTCCGGTGATGTCGCTCGACTACCAGATCAGGTCGTCCGGCACTTCGAACTTCTTGTAATACTCGTCATCCGCACCCGCGTCGCCGGTCGCTTCACTGCGCTGATGATCGAGCACGATCATCGCCGCATCACGGACGTATACCTTGTCGGCGGCGAGGCGGGGCAGCAGTTCGTAACCGAGGTCGTGACGGACGATCACCAGGGTGCCACTGGCCAGCTGGGCACGTAACGCTTCGTTGATCAGCAAGCTCCTGATCACGTCACCATCGGTGAAACGGTAGGCGATCTCGCCTTCACGCCTGACCTTGTGCGCTTCAACGATTTGATGAATCTGCACGCGCTGCTCGCTGACGCGGGCCTGCGCGTTGCGCTCGGCGGACAGGGCGCGATCGCGTTCCGCGCGCTCGGCTTGCAGGCGTTGCGCATCGACCTGTTCAGTACCCGGTGGTGCCGGCGCCTTGCCTTGACGCTGCTTGATCTGATCGCGCACGACTTGCGCGGCCTTGGTCTTGTTGACCAGGCCGGCCTTGAGCAATTGTTCCTGTAGCGGGTTGCGCATGGGTGGCTGACGGTGACTTGGCGGGATCGCGGAAAGCAATTGTAACGCGGCTGTTCACGCCGGCCGGAATCGCTTCATGCGATGGAAACGTGGATGACGTAACCATCGGCCGCCATGCAACGAAAGGCAAAGATCCGAGTTTCGTCCGCCCCCACCCCAGCAAAAGGTCAAAATCATGAAATCACTCCATCGAAAATCATTCCTTGCCGGCATGTTCGTCGTGGCCTGCATGATGGCGATACCTGCGGTGGCCGCCGATCAGCCGGTGCATGTCCGCGG
>DAIMGD010000191.1:0-4871 GCA_036724165.1 Rhodanobacter sp. | reverse complement strand
GCGCCATGCTGTGCTGCGTGGACACCCAGCAGCTCGACGCCGATTATTGCGGTCGCGCCTACGATACCGCCCTGCTCGATGCCTTGCCGGCCGGCGTCGATCCCTGCGGCGAGCGCGGCGAGTTCCACACCTTGAGTTACGCCGGCCCGCTATTCCGCCAGCCACTCAAGCTGCGTCGCGGCGAATCGGTGCTGCGCGACGGGCGTTTCCAGTTCACCGATTTCCTGCTGGATGGCAGCCGGCTCGACGGCCATGCCAAAGCCGACTGAAAGCCACATCCTGCCCGACGTGCTCCGGCCCGGACTGAAGCTGGTGTTTTGTGGCACCGCCGCCGGCAAGCGCTCGGCCGCCGAACGCGCCTACTACGCTCATCCGGGCAACCTGTTTTGGCGTGCGCTGTTTGATGCCGGGCTGACCCCGCGTCAGCTGGCGCCATCGGAATTCCCTCTACTGCCTGAGTACGGTATCGGACTTACCGATTTGGCCAAGCGTCACGCCGGCAACGACAACGAGCTACCACGCGATGCTTTTGATGTGCCGGCTTTGATCGGCAAGGTCGAACACCACGCGCCGCACCTGCTCGCATTCACCAGCAAGCATGCGGCACGCGCGGTATTGGGGCGCGCCGTCCACTACGGCTTGCAGACTGAAGTCATCGGCGACACCCAGCTGTTCGTGTTGCCGTCACCCTCGGGACAGGCTCGTGGCCATTGGGTTCTTGCGCCATGGCTGATGTTGTCGAAACGTGTCGGGAAGCTTTGATCGTCGAACGCAGCGAGTGTGCGCAAGATGAGCTTGGCAAGTCGCTTGTTGCGGTCCTGCTCACCCTGCACAATCCAATGCAAGCACAACAGGGGCGCCACATGTTCAAGTACTACCTGCAGCTGGGCTTGCTCAGTCTGCGCCGCAACCCTGTGCTTACCGCACTGATGGTAATGGCGATCGGTTTTGGCGTGGCGTCATCAATGACGACGTATACGGTACTACGTGCCCTGTCTGGTGACCCAATCCCATGGAAGTCGGATAAATTGTTCTTTCCCCAGATCGACGCGTGGGGACCCAATCCGCGACGGAAAGGCACTGAACCTCGCGATGCCTTGACGTATATCGATGCTGTTTCATTGATGCGCGATCACCGTGCCCATCTGCAGTCCGCGCTTTATCCGATTGCACCGACAGTCCATTCTGACGATCCGACGCTGAAATCGCGAACAGCACCGGGCCAAGCGGTATACAGCGAGTTCTTTCCCATGGTCGATGCGCCATTTGAGTATGGCGGTGGCTGGACTGCAGCAGATGACGAACAGCACGCGAAGGTTGCCGTTATCAGCAGGAGCTTGAATCAAAAACTATTCAAGGGTGAAAACAGTGTGGGGCGAAGTATTCAGCTGGATAGTCATAGTTATCGGGTGGGCGGCGTTCTGGACGACTGGCATCCGAAGCCAAAGTTCTACGGCCTGGCCACTACCGATGCGTTTGGCCCAGCCGATCAAGTGTTCCTCCCATTTACTACGGCAACCGATGCTCAACTCGCCACCAGAAGATGGTTTTCTTGTATCAACCTTCCCGGACCCGGCTACGCCGCCATACTGAACTCAGGTTGCGTCTGGATCGGTTACATGGCCGAGCTGGATACCGCTTCTCAGGTCAGTGCCTATCGCAATTATTTGGACGGTTATGCCCAGGATCAGCGGGCCTCAGGCCGCTTCGGGTGGGCGCCAAATAATCGCCTGCGCGATTTGCCAGCATGGCTGGACTTCGAGCAAGTGGTTCCATCGCAAACCAAGATGTCCTTCGTGGTTGCGCTTTGCCTTCTGTTGGTTTGCATGGTCAACACGATAGGTTTGTTGCTGGCAAAATTTCTTCGACGCTCCGGCGAAATCGGGGTGCGCCGAGCACTGGGCGCCAGTCGCCTCGCCATTGCCGCCCAGTTCGGCGTGGAAGCGGGCACGATTGGCCTGGCTGGCGGAGTGCTTGGCTTGATGCTGACCTGGTTGGGTGTACAAGTGCTGCGTGTTTCGCTGCCCAGGCAGATCGCCGCCCTGTCCCGTATCGATCTGTTGCTGCTGTGGCAGACCCTGCTACTCGCCGTTGTCGCTACCGTGCTGGCGGGTCTGTATCCGATCTGGCGCGCCATGTATGTACGCCCGTCGTTGCAGCTCAAGGAAGATTGAGGAGCCACGTCTGTCCATGCACCCCATACTTTCCGCCTTGCGCCGGCACAAGACGGGCACGATTCTTGTCGCTTTGCAGATCGCACTGACCCTGGCGATCGTCTGCAATGCCTTGTTCATCATCAGGACGCGGTTCGAGCAGATGGGCCGCCCTACGGGACTCGACGAGCACAATCTGCTCATGGTTGGAACGATACAATCCGGCATCAACAGCAGCACGGACGCCGGCAAGGCAACACTGGACGCATCGATCAAGGCTGACCTGACCGCCCTGCGGCAATTGCCAGATGTGGTCGATGCCTACGAAACCCGTTCGATTCCATTGAGTGGTGGCCTTTGGGGGCTCGGAATAAGGATGACGCCAAGCGGCTCCTACGGCTCGCACACCACCTATTTCCATGCCGATGAGCATACCTTGGCAACGTTAGGCCTGCGATTGGTGGCGGGGCGCAATTTTCGCAGCGACGAGATTGGCGAGGATGATGATTTCGGTGTTCTGCAGCCAGCGGTCATCATCGTGTCCAAGCACCTGGCTGATAATCTGTTTCCGCGCGGTGACGCCCTGGGCAAGCCGGTCTATTTCACCAGCGCCACCAAACCCAGCACCATCGTCGGCATCGTCGAACGTATGCAAACAAGTTCAACCTATAGCGGGACCGATAACAGGACGTGGGACTCGACCTTGGTGCCCATGCGCCTGGTGACCCCTTCCCGCTACTACGTTGTGCGCACCAGATCAGGTCGGCTGGCCGCTGCCATGCAGAGCGTACCGGAAGCCCTGTATGCCCAGGATCCGCAGCGCGTAATACCTGACGGCTCAGGGGGCGACGAAGTCGGTGTGCGCAGTTTCGCGCAGATTCGTGCCGAGGCTTACCAGGGCGATCGCACACTGGCGATGCTGATGGGCGTCATCAGCATCATCCTGCTGGCAGTAACCGGTTGCGGCATCGCGGGACTTTCCAGCTTCTGGGTCGGCCAGCGCCGGCGACAAATAGGTGTGCGTCGAGCGCTCGGCGCGACCCGGCGCGACATCGTCCGTTACTTCCTTATCGAAAACGCGCTTATCAGCGCTACCGGGGTCATCGTCGGGATACTTCTGGCCTTCGAGTTCAACGGATGGCTGATGGGGCAGTTCGAACTGACACGGCTTTCACCGGCCTATGTCCTGATCGGCGTGGTGATGCTATTGCTGCTAAGCCAGGGAGCCGCCCTCGCACCCGCACTGCGCGCCGCGCGGATTGCACCGGTGGAGGCTATCCGCTCATCCTGATCCGCCTCGGCGGGTGATTTATGAAGAGTGCAGTGCGTCACATCGGGCAAGACCTCAATCTATCGGCGTCTGCCGATACTTGCTGACGTCACGCTCCAGCACCACCGGCGCCTTGTTCGTCCATGAGCCGCGGATATAGCTGGCGACTGCGGCGATATCGGCATCGCTCAATCGTTGCGCGAACGGTGGCATCGAGTACGGCCGCGGCTGCGCTGCTGTCAGCGGCGCAAAGCCGCCGAGCAGGATCACCCGGGTCGCGTTGATGCCGGTCGGCTCGGTCACCGAGGAATTGCCGTTGAGCGGCGGGTAGATGCCGGCCACGCCGTTGCCATCCTTGCCATGGCAATCCGCGCAACGCTGCATGTAAACCTTCTCGCCCTGCTCGACCATCGCCCTGGCATTGAATGGCTGCGTTTCCTCCGTCGGCAGCGTGCGCGGCGGCAACGAGCGCAGGTAGGTCGCCACGGCGCGGAGGTCGTCGTCGCTCATGTGCTGGGTGCTGGTCGCCACCACGTCGGCCATCGGGCCAAACGCGGCACCTTTCGCGGACTGGCCGGTTTTCAGCAGGTCGACGATGTCCTGTTCATTCCAGCCTTGCAGGCCACCATTCTGTCGCATACTCAGGTCCGGCGCGTACCAGTTCTGTTGCGGAATCTGGCCGCCGGTCAGGTGTTCGCCCCACGGCGTGCCGCCGAGCACGTCGCGCGCCGCATGGCATTCGTTGCAGTGCCCGAGCCCCTGCACCAGATAGGCGCCGCGATTCCATCGCGCCGACTGGTTCGGATCAGGCTTGAACACGCCTTCCTTGAAGTACAGCGCGCGCCATGCGCTCAGGCTGTTGCGCACGCTGTACGGAAATCCCAGCGTCGACGCGGTGGACGTCTGATGTACCGCCGGCAGCGACTGCAGGTAGGCGAACATCGCCAGCACATCGTCATGCGTCACCTTGGTGTATGAGGTGTAGGAGAACGCCGGATACAGCAGCTGGCCATGACGACCCTTGCCGGCATGCAATGCCTGCCAGAAATCCTCGAAGCTCCAGCTGCCGAGGCCGGTTTCGCGATCGGGCGTGATGTTGGGTACCGGGATATTGCCGAACGGCGTGGCCAGTGCGCGGCCCCCGGCAAACGGCGCACCGCCCTGCGCGGTATGGCAACCAGCACAGTCACCCAGCGTGACCAGGTATTCGCCGCGCGCGATCATCGCCGGATCGTGCAGCGTGGCCGCAGTCACCGGGCTCAGCGCCGGCGATGTCGGCTGACGGCCTGCGCCGAAAAACAGCCAGCCCGCCAGCACGACGACCAGCGCCAGCACCAACAGTCGGCGCAACCATTTCATGCGCCGTCTCCGGTTGCGCCCAATACACCGCACGGCAACGGCGGCGTCACCGAACCGGCCGCCTGCGCATGCGTGTCGGCCGGCAACTG
>DAIMGD010000190.1:0-4883 GCA_036724165.1 Rhodanobacter sp. | reverse complement strand
TTGCAGCGCTTCCGCGATGCGTTCGCGCCACGTGGCGGCGACGGCAAGCCGCTGCGGGTATTTCGCAGCATCGAGCAGGCGGTCAGCGCACGCAGCATGGTCAGCGGCTTGCCGGCCGAGCTTGCGCAGCCGATCGTCGAACGCGGACTGATCGAAAGCGACGGCGGCTGGCGCTGGCGCAGCGATCCGCGACTGACCCGGCCGAGCCCGGTGCGGCTGGCCGAAGCGCAGATCCATGCGCTGCTGCGCGGCATCGAGGCACCCACCGCGCTGCTGCTGGCGCAGCCGGCGACCGCATACCTGCCCAGCATGCCCATGCAGGCGCGGGCCGCGTGCGTGGCGCGCATCGCGGTGAGCCATCTCGACGGCGGTCACCATCTGCATCTCGAACATCCCGCCGCGGTGGCCGCGTGGATCGACGCGGCAAGCTGAGCCGGCTCACGCACATGTAAGTGACAGCGCCGTTCGGCTATCGTGCATCTCCCCTCGCCTCGCATCGCCCCATGGATCAGCCGCCCACTCCCGCCGCTCCGCGCCACCGCGCTGCGCTCAATTTCATCTTCGTCACCGTGATGCTGGACATGCTGGCATTCGGCATCATCATCCCGGTGCTGCCGCATCTGATCGTGCAATTGATCGGCGGCAGCATCGCCAAGGCCGCGGTGTGGTCGGGCACGTTCGGTGCGCTGTTCATGCTGATGCAGTTCGTGTTCTCGCCGGTGCAGGGTGCGCTGTCGGATCGCTTCGGCCGGCGCACGGTGATCCTGATCTCCAGCTTCGGCCTCGGCATCGACTTCATCGTGATGGCCGTGGCGCCGGCGCTGTGGCTGCTGCTCATCGGCCGCGCGGTGTCCGGCGTATGCGCGGCCAGCTTCTCCACCGCGAACGCCTATATCGCCGACATCACGCCGAAGGAAAAGCGCGCCGCCGCGTTCGGCACGCTCGGCGCGGCGTTCGGCATCGGCTTCATCATCGGCCCCGCGCTCGGCGGCTTTCTCGGCCACCTGCATATCCGGCTGCCGTTCTGGGTGGCGGCGGCGTTGTCGCTGGCCAATTTCTGCTACGGCTACTTCGTGCTGCCCGAATCGCTGCCGAAGGAACGGCGCAGCGCGCGCTTCGACTGGCGGCATGCCAATCCGTTCGGCGCGGTGGTGCTGCTGCGCCGCTATCCGCAGGTGTTCGGGCTGGCGGCGGTGTATTTCCTGATCAGCCTGGCGCAGTTCTCGCTGAATTCCACCTACGTGCTTTACACCGACTACCGCTACGGCTGGGGCCCGCAGATCGTCGGCTACACACTGGGGCTGGTCGGCCTGTGCAGCGGGCTGGTGCAGGCCGTGCTGGTGCGCCGGCTGATGCCGAAGCTGGGCGAGCGGCGCCTGATCCTGGCCGGACTGGCGTTGTGCATCGTGGGCTATGCGTTCTTCGGTTTCGCCTCGGTGTCGTGGCTGTTCGTGCTCGGCATTCCGTTCCTGTGTCTCGGCGGGTTGGCCGGGCCGCCGGCGCAGGCGCTGATGACGCACCAGGTCGACCCGCATGAACAGGG
Organism: Rhodanobacter sp.; assembly: GCA_036724165.1. Classification (GTDB taxonomy): domain Bacteria; phylum Pseudomonadota; class Gammaproteobacteria; order Xanthomonadales; family Rhodanobacteraceae; genus Rhodanobacter. Next base: position 3,340 of record DAIMGD010000190.1, on the reverse strand, counting down.
CCGTCTGCAGGGTGCGCTGACCAGCCTGGCCAGCCTCGCCGGCATCTTCGGTCCGGCACTGTTTGCCGACACCTTCGCGTTGTTCATCAGCGACCATGCGCCGGTGCGGCATCTGCCCGGCGTGGCGTTCGTGCTGGCTGCCCTGCTGCTGTTCGTCGCCGCGGTGATTGCCGCGCGCTTCACCCGCGATGCTGTGGTCGCCATGCCGCTGGCGCCGAACGATATCATTCCGGCGATGCCATTCAACGAACTGCCGCCCGACCCCTTTCCCCACGACCAATCGGAACCATCACCATGACATTGTCCATGTATCAGGCTGCTGTCCCCGTTTTCGTTCGCGCGCTCGGCAATCTTGCCCACGTGCTCAGGAAAGGCGAGGAGCATGCCAGGTCGAAAGACGTCACTGACGAAACACTGCTGCAAACGCGGCTGATTCCCGACATGCTGCCGCTGATCAGGCAGGTGCAGATCGCCTGCGACATGGCCACCCGCGGCACCGCCCGTCTGGCCGGGGTCGAGCCGATGTCGTTCGAGGACAACGAGACCACGCTGGCGCAGGTGCAATCGCGCATCGAGCGCGCGATCGAATACATCAACTCGTTCAAGCCCGAGCAGATCGACGGCAGCGAAGCCCGCTCGATCGTTCTCAAGATGCGTACCGGTGAGATGACGTTCGAAGGCCAGGCCTACCTGCTGGGCTTCGTGATCCCGAACCTGTTCTTCCACTGCACCACCGCGTACAACATCCTGCGCGAGGCCGGCACCGGGATCGGCAAGATGGATTTCATCGGCCAGGCCTGATCGACGCGATGCCTTACCCGCCTGATCCATCGGGGGCGACATCGGACGCGAAAGGCACCGGGCATCGCGGCGGATGTGGTTACCACAAAAGATCCGCGGCAACAGGCATAACGGTCACACTACACAATATCTGCGAAAATCCGGCCGCCTGCCCCAGGTTTCCGGATTCCGGCCGATGTTGCGACTGACCGATCTCAAATTGCCGCTGGATCATCCCGAGGCCGCGCTGACCGCGGCGATCCTCCAGCGGCTGGATATCGAGGCCACGGCGCTGACCGGCTACAGCGTGGCCAAGCGCAGCTACGACGCGCGCAAGCGCGGCGCGATCGTGCTGATCTACGCACTGGACGTCGACACCACGCGCGAGGCCGAGCTGCTGCAACGCTTCGCCGACGACAAGCACGTCAAGCCTTCGCCCGACACCCGTTATCGCTTCGTCGCCCAGGCCGCGGCTGAGCCGAAACTTCGTCCGGTGGTGATCGGCACCGGACCGTGCGGCCTGTTCGCCGGGCTGCTGCTGGCGCAGATGGGTTTCCGCCCGATCATCCTGGATCGCGGCAAGGCGGTGCGCGAACGCACCAGGGACACCTGGGATCTGTGGCGCAAGCGCCAGTTGCATCCCGAATCGAACGTGCAGTTCGGCGAGGGCGGTGCCGGCACATTTTCCGATGGCAAGCTGTACAGCCAGATCCGCGACCCGCAGCACCACGGCCGCAAGGTGCTCACCGAATTCGTCAAGGCCGGCGCGCCGGAAGAGATCCTCTTTGTCAGCAAACCGCACATCGGCACCTTCCGGCTGGTGACGATGGTGGAAAACATGCGCGCCACCATCGAGTCGCTCGGCGGCGAGATCCGTTTCGAGCAGCGCGTCGAGGACCTGCGGATCGAGTCCGCCAGCGGCGGCGCGCGCCGTGTTCGCGGGGTCACCCTGGCCAGCGGCGAGCAGATCCGTGCCGACCATGTCGTGCTGGCGGTCGGTCACAGCGCGCGCGACACGTTCGAGATGCTGCACACGCGCGGCGTCTATCTGGAAGCGAAGCCTTTTTCGATCGGCTTCCGCATCGAGCACCCGCAATCGATCATCGACCGCGCGCGCTTCGGCGCGCAGGCCGGCCATCCGCTGCTCGGCGCGGCCGACTACAAGCTGGTGCATCGCGCCAGGAACGGACGCTCGGTCTACAGCTTCTGCATGTGCCCCGGCGGCACCGTGGTGGCCGCGATGTCCGAGCCCGGTCGCGTGGTCACCAACGGCATGAGCCAGTATTCGCGCAACGAGCGCAATGCCAACGCGGCGATCGTGGTTGGCATCGAGCCGGGCGATTTCGTGCCCTACGACGACAGCGGCAGCCCGCTCGCCGGCATCGCGATGCAGCGTGCGCTGGAAAGCCGCGCCTACGTACTGGGCGGTGAAAACTACAACGCACCGGGTCAGCTCGTCGGCGACTTCATCGCCGAACGCAGCTCGCAGGAATTCGGCGAGGTGGTGCCCTCGTTCAAACCGGGCGTGACGCTTGGCAGCCTCGACAGCGCACTACCGGACTACGCGATCGCCGCGATTCGCGAAGCGTTGCCTGCGTTCGGCCGCCAGATCAAGGGCTTTGCCATGCGCGACGCCATCCTCACCGGCGTGGAGACGCGCACTTCGTCGCCGGTACGCGTCGGGCGCGACGAAAGCCTGCAGAGCCTCAACACCATCGGCCTCTATCCCGCCGGCGAAGGCGCCGGCTATGCCGGTGGCATCCTGTCGGCCGCGGTCGACGGCATCAAGGTGGCCGAGGCGGTGGCGTTGAGCATCGCGATGCAGGGCAAAAGCGATCGCTGAATTCAACCTTTGAATAGAAATATCATGAATCAAGCTGCAGATTGAATTGCATCAAATCAACCTGAAGGTTGAATCATGCAATCGATGCCGATACGCCTCCCCGCCCAACTGGGCGACATGTTGCGCGGCGCGCGCCTGAGTCGGGGCCTCACTCAAACCGATATCGCCAAGCAACTTGGCATCAGCGTGCAAGCCGTGCCCAAGCTGGAGAACAATGCCGCCAAGGCATCCTTCGAGCGTATCCACAGACTATGCAAAGCCCCGGGTCTTGAACTGCTGCTGCAGGAGAAGTCCATCTTGAATCTGCAAGATGCGGCCAGGCCGAAATGGTAGTCATGGCACACACTCTCGCCCTCGACATCTGGATGAACGGTCTGTTTGTCGGCACATGGGAACGCCCCAAGGGTATTGCCGACCGGCTGATCTATGACCCCGAATGGATCCATTCCGCTCAGGACGGCCGTTATCGCTGTCGCTACCGTTCAGTCACGCCAGCGGTGAAAAGCAGTCACTGCGTGGCGACAAGGTTGCTGCGTACTTTGAAAACCTGATCCCGGACAACCAGCGCATCCTGCAACGATCACGCAACCGGTACGAGGCACGCTCCACTGCTCCGTTCGACCTGCTCGCCGCCATCGGTCGCGACTGCGTGGGCGCGCCCATCGGCTGCTGCACTGGGCCGAGACCCTGGGCAAGGCGCTGCCGCTCAAGACGGCG
>DAIMGD010000189.1:1600-4892 GCA_036724165.1 Rhodanobacter sp. | reverse complement strand
GCCTGTGCCAGCGCGGCCGGCGTCGGGAACAGCCGCTCCAGCCCCGGCATCGGCGCCGCCGGCAGCAGCTCACCCCAGCGCTGCACGATGCGCGTCGCCAGCGTGCGTGCCGCCGCCACGCTGATCTGCTGGCCGAGGATCGCGCGCACCGCAATCTCGAAACCGTCCCAGCCGCCGGGCAGGCGCAGGCCGGGGCGACGGGCAATCAGCGGGCCGAGGATCGCATCGTGCCGGAACGTCTCGGCGATCGCCTGCGGGTTCGCATCCAGATCGAACATCCGCCGCAGTTTCGTCACCACGCCGAGCAGTTGCGCCGGTTGCGGACAATGCAGCTGCAGGCGCAGCGCGTGTTCGCAGACCTGTCCAGTTTGTTCGGGCCAGGCGCTCACGCGCAACCAGCCCGGCGCATCGGCCGGGCCGAACACGCGCGCATAACTGTGCTCGTCGACCAGCTCCACGCCGGGCAGCGCGCGACTGCGCAGGAACGCGAGCAATGTCTCGAAGTCGTACGGCGGGCGATAACCAAGCCGCAGCACCAGCGTCGCCCCGGCTGCCGCTTGCGGATGCCGACGCAGTTCGCGCGGTGGCATGCGGTTCGCCTGCACGAACGCCGCATTGAAACGACGCAGGCTGCGGAAGCCGGACGCGAGCGCGACTTCCGTCACCGGCAGCACCGTCTCGGTCAGCAACTGCTTCGCGAACAACAGCCGGCGCGTCGTGTGCACGCTGCTCGGCGGCGCGCCGACACGCTCGACAAACAGCCGGCGCAACTGACGCGCGCCGATGCCGACGCGCATCGCGAGTGCGTCCAGCGACTGCTCTTCCAGTGCGCCCGCCTCGATCAGCTTCAGCGCGCGTGCCACCACGTGTTCGCCGCGCTGCCATATCGCATTGCCGGGGGCCAGCTCCGGTCGGCAGCGCAGGCACGGTCGGAAGCCGGCCGCTTCGGCCGCCGCCGCGCTCGCGTAATAGCGCACGTTGTGCAGCTTCGGCGTCGGCGCCGGGCAGACCGGCCGGCAGTAGATGCGCGTGCTGGTGACGGCGGTGAAGAACAGCCCGTCGAAACGCGCATCACGGCTGAGCCGGGCCTGTTCGCAGATAAGCGGATCGGGCAGGGAAGCGGGTTCGGTCATGCGGCAAGGCTAGCACCGCAGCAACACACGAACTCGCCGTTTTCGGACATCAATGCCGCACGCAAAACGGACCGGGCGGGGTCGTGCCGGCAACCGGTCAGTGCGCGTGATCGATCCACCCCGGCTTCGAGCGTGCTTCGCGTTCGCGCGTCACTTGACCGGCGCCATCAGATGTTCGTACGGCGTGCCGGCCCACATGATGTACGGCGCCGCGGTGTCCGGGTCCGCGCTCTTCGGATAGCTGTCGTAGAACGCCGGATCCGCGCCGACGATCATCAGATGCGGCCCGGTCTTGATCCAGTGGTTTCCGCTGTCCGGTTTCTGCGCGTACGGATCGGTGTTGCTCGCGTCCGTGCCGCCGGCGAGCATGTACATCATGCCGAGCTTGCCAGCCGGTGGATGCTCGTGGGCCATCAGCGCGTTCACCCATGCCATCGCGCTCCGGTCCATGCACATCGGGTCCGCTCCTGGGGTAGCCGGGTTGTCCGGCATGCAGGTGAACGCATTGCTGCCCTTGCGCAGCGTGCGCATCTTTCCATCCGCGCCGATCACGATGATCGTCGCGTCCTTCGCGACGCGCGCCGGTGCCGCCGTCATTGCGCTCGCGATCATGTGTGCGTCACCCGGCGCCTTGCCGGCTGCCGCCTGCAGGGCGGTCACGGCGGTCACGGCAATGAACATGCTGGCGACGACGGTGAATCGCTTCAAGCCTGGACTTTTCATGACAGCCTCCCGGAGTGACTGATGACGGTCACCCGGCTTCCCGTCGAGCAGTTTGTGCCGCTGTCAGATCGTGGTCAATCGACCACCTGCCGCATCCGGCGCGCCGAGTGAATGCGGCACGCTCAGCCCGGACTTGCCTGGCCCAGTGCGTTCAGCAAGGCATCCAGCCGAAAAGGCTTTTGCAGTACGGCGCAACCGGAATAGGCCACCGGCAGTTCACCGGCCGTGAGGCCGGTGAGTACGCATACCGGGATATGCCGCGCATGCAGCGGTCGCAGCAGGCCTTCGGTGGGGGTGGTCGCCAGCCGGTAGTCGATCAGCGCGATATCCGGACGGCTGGTTTCCAGCAACCTGAGCGCCTCGTCCACCGTTTCCACCGGGCCGAGGATCCGGTAGTCCTTCGATTCCAGCGCTATTTCCAGCGTTCCGGCGATCAGCATGTCGTCTTCAACCACCATCACCAGTGGCCGCTTCAGAGATATGTCACTCATGTCGGCAGTCCTTTGTGGTTGCATGGAATGCAGGGCAAACGCATGAACGATCTTCGATGCCACTAAAGACCACCCGGTGCGAAGGTGGCGCGAAGAATGTTGTCTGAACGCGCAGCCCCATATCTGGGTGACCCCCAGTGGGCGCTGATTGAAGCCAACAAGGTGGTCGCCGCGGACCCGCAGGACGACGCAGGCTTCAAGGCGCGTGCCGTCGCGTATGAGGCACTGCAGGATTCAGCGCGCGCTGGTCCAGACCTACCAGCCGCGAGCTGGTCTGAAGGACACCTGCGACCAGTTTGTCGCGCGCTTCGGAAACGACCCCGCGCAGCAGTCGGCGCTGAAGCAAATGCACGATGCACTCATGCGGCAGGCGCAGGCCGGTGGTTCGGGCAGCAGAACGTCCCGGCTGCACCGCTAAGCACGACCCGCAGCATCCGCATGCCGCGCGGCAGCGAGCCCTCCTGTAAAAGCTGACCCAGCTGGGTGCGACGCCCCATGTTGAAGCGTGGCCAGCTGTCGCCATCAAGGCAGCGTGGCAGGCTCGATCACCGGCTCGATCATCTCAGCCTTCCTTTCGCCACGAAGCATGCTCGACAGCACTGCGTCGCGGCGGATCAGGCCGTGATACAGCGCCGCGGCCATGTGCGCGATAAACGTCAGCAACAACAGCATCGCGAACCAGCCGTGCAGGTGACGCAGCACGGCGAATGCGACGGGGTTTGCCGGGAAGATCGGCGGCAGCCGCAGCGAATCGCTCAGCATCACCGGATAACCACCGGCCGACAGCATCGCCCAGCCGATCAGCGGCATCGCCAGCATCAGGAAGTACAGCAACCAGTGCGACGCCAGCGCGGCGAGCTTCTGCAGCGCGGGCAGGTCCGCCGGCAGCGGCGGTGGCGGATGACGCAGGCGAACCGCCAGCCGCACGATCGCCAGGATCAGGAT
>DAIMGD010000189.1:0-1590 GCA_036724165.1 Rhodanobacter sp. | reverse complement strand
GATCAGGATCGCGATGCCCAGCGGCTTGTGGATGGCCAGCAGCCAGTCATGCCGCTCGGACACCGAGGCCATCATGCCGACACCGATGAACAGCATCGCCACGATCAGGAGTGCCATCAGCCAGTGCAGCACGCGGGCGGGCAGGGAGAAGGTGTTCGCGTCGGACTTCATGACTTGCTCTCCGGCTTCGGTCGCGCGACGGCGGTGCCGGGCAGATGGGCTTCCTCGCTGGTGCGGCGCAGGTAGGAGTCGGCGTAGGCGGCCGAACGCGCGGGCAGCAGTGGGTCGTCGGAGGCTTCGATGCCGTCGGGCAGCACCAGCGGGTCGTAGTTGATGTCGCGGCACGGGCCGCTTTCCTGCGGCTCGGTGTGCTCGAGCACCAGCGTGCCGGCGTCGATCGTGCGGCGCTCGGCCGGCCATTCCTTGGTGGCATCATTGGTCGGGTCGCCCGGTTGCGCGAGCGTCACCAGCAGATGCCAGCGCAGCGGCCCCTGCGACAGACGCTGCGCCAGGTCGTTCGCCAGATAATCCGGATTGCCGCCGTTGCCCGCATTGCTGCCGGCATCGGTGGCTTCGGGCAGCATGCGCCAGCGCACCGGCTGCCGCTTGCCGGCGCCATCGATGAAGACGAACGCGTCGAGGCTCCAGTAGTTTTCGCTCGCGAAGCTGGCGGACGGTTTCGCGGTCTTCGCCCAGGCGCGGAACGCCGCGGTTTCCGGATGCGCGGCAAAGAAGGCCGCCACTTTTGCCGGATCCGGTTTGCCGGTGGCCGGGTCGGGTTGCTGTGCCTTCAACTGATCGTAGAAACCCTGCGGCGTCGACACCGGAAACACCGGCATGCTGTTCATGCCGGTGCGCCACTGCTGCCCATTCGCCTGGGTGAAGCGCAAAGCCATGCTGCGGATCGGCACGCTGCTGTCCGGCGCATACGGGTTGCCGCCGGGGATCGCCAAGCGTCCCACCACCGGCGTGCGCCCGGGCGCGAACACCTGCGCGGCGGAGTACGTCTGGGCCTGGCCATTGCTGTCGAAATAGCCCGTCACGCACACGCCCTTGGCGTGGTTGCGCCGATAACCGGCAAACGTGCCGGCGTTGTCCTGCAGCTGGTTCACCAGCTTCGCTGGCGTGAGCCTGTGCGGTGCCAGCCAGCCGCCGACATAGCCGAACGCGGCCACGACGATCGCGATCACCGCGGCGATCAGCGCCCACGAGCCCGCGTTGCCTTTGCGTCGTCCAGGCGAGGAGAGTTCTTCTTGCATGCTGCGGCTCCTGAAAGTTGCACGCCGACTTCAGCGCGGCAGGTCGTGGCGCCGGATGTCCCACCGATGCAGATCATTCGCCCCGCCGTGGCGAACGGTTACAGGCAGTCATCCTGCGCGGGCAGGCCCGCCCGGCTGCCTGCTACCCCAGCGTTATACTCCGGAAAGTCATTACCACCCGAGCCTTGCCACGATGACCGCACCCACCCGCATCGACACCACCCGCAACATCCGCGCGCCGCGCGGCACCGAGCTTTCCTGCAAGAGCTGGCTCACCGAGGCGCCGTTCCGCATGCTGCAGAACAACCTCGATCCGGAGGTGGCGGAGAAC
>DAIMGD010000188.1:0-4900 GCA_036724165.1 Rhodanobacter sp. | reverse complement strand
TCTCCACCTTGATCGCGAAGTCGATGCGCTCCTCGTGGCCGCGCCACACGCCATCCGCCGGATCGGCGAAGAAGCGCCGGCCGACACTGCCCTCGATCACCGCCGCGTTGTCCGAATAGGCGGACAGCGTATGCGCCGGCGATGTCGCATGCGTGTGCTTGATCATGCCGAACAGGCTCTTGTCCTGCGCCGCGCCGTCGACCGTCCAGCTGGCGTTGAACACCTTGTGCCGGCAATGCTCGGAGTTCGCCTGCGCGAACATGAAGAGTTCGGCGTCGGTCGGGTCGCGGCCGAGTTCGGCGTAGCGTTCGGCCAAGTATTCGATTTCGTCGTCGGCCAGCGCCAAGCCCAGCCGCGCATTCGCCTCGGCGAGTGCCGCCGGCGCATCGGCGCCGAGCGCGACATGTACCAGCTCACCGGGTGAGCCGGCCAGGAACAGGCCTTGCGCGTCGTCGATGCGGGTCAGTACCGACTGCGTCATCGCGTCATGCAGCACCGCCATGATCGCCGCGTGGTCCGGCGCCTCGGCCGGCGGCAGGCCGCTCACCTGCCAGGCCAGGCCGCGCTCGACCCGGCGAATGTCCGAGCCGGGCACTCCGAATCCCGCGCCATGCAGGATATCGGTGGCCTTGCTCGACCACGGTGAAATCGTGCCCAGTCGCGGCACCACCCACAGCGTGGCCGGTTCGGGCGTCGCGTCCTTCGCTTCCAGCACGGCCAGCAGACGCTGGCGCAGCGTGCCCTCGGGCGCCGCATCGGCGTCGATGAAATAGACGAACCACGAGGCCTGCACGCGCACGCCACGATGCAAGGCATCCAGGCGGGCATTGAGGCGTTCGAGGCGGAACGGCGAGAGGGCGTTCTGCCCGTCGAGTGCGATCATGCGGGAAGCGGCGCTAGGCTAATGGAAGCGCCTATTCTAACTGATGCTGCAATACGGCATAAGCGCTCTTGAAACCCAGCAGCCAAGCCGTTTGCCTGATCCGGCCTGGCCATCGCCAGCTCAGCTGCGCTTTTCCAATGCCTGCAGCAACTGCTCCGGGGTGACGTAGCCGCCCAACGTGGTGCCGTCCGGGCCAAAGATCGTCGGCGTACCGTTGACGCCCAGCTTCAGCCCCAGATCAAACTCGGCCTTGACCGGATTGGTGCAGCTGCTCGGCTTCGGTTCGTGCCCTTCTTTGGCCGCGGTGAACGCGGCCTTGCGGTCGGCTGCGCACCACACCGAAACCATTTCGGTATAGGTCGGGGTGGGTCGGCCGGCGGTCGTGGTCACGCCTTCACGCGGCCACGCCAGATATTCCACCGCAATGCCGGCCTTGTTGAACGCCGCAACATGCTCATGCAACGCCCGGCAAAAACCGCAGTTGACGTCGGTGAACACGGTCACCGTGTATTTGGGATGGGCGGGCGCGAACACGATGCGGTCGGAAGCCGGCACCTTGGCCAGTTCGGTCTTGCGGAATCTGGCCCAGGCGGCATCGCTGACATTCTGATGTTTGCCCAGATCAACCAGGTCACCATTCAACAGGTATTTGCCGTCGGCGCTGACGTACAGCATCTGCCCCGAAGCAATCACCTGATAGAAACCCGGCAGCGGGGACGGCTCGATCGAATCGATCTGCACCTTGGCGGAAAGCGTGGCGATCGCCTGCCGCACCATCTGCGCGACTGCTGGCGTGACGGCCCGGCTGGCGGCCGGTGCCGCGCCAACTTCGGCAGCGCATGCACTGAACGTCAAGCCACCGATGCACCACGTCAACAACAGTTTTTTAAACATCACCAACCTCGATCAACCCGGCTCGCCGGCGCGTTGCCGGCGAAGTGCTGCATTCTCTCACAGCCGGCTGAACCGTCCTCAGCCGCGCGGATGATGTTGCGCATGCAGCCGTTTCAGGCCCTCCTTCGCCACCAGCGTGTAGATCTGCGTGGTGCTGAGCGAGCTGTGGCCGAGCAGCATCTGCAGCGCGCGCAGGTCGGCGCCGTGATTCAGCAGGTGGGTGGCGAACGAATGCCGCAGCACATGCGGCGAGATGCGCTTCGGATTGATCCCGACCTTCAGCGCGTAACGCTTGACCAGCGTCCAGAACATCTGCCGGGTCATGCCCTCGCCGCGCCGGCTGAGAAACAATGCCGCCGGCTGCCGCCCTTTCGCCAGCTGCGGCCGCGCGCCGGCGAGATACACGCCGATGTGTTCCAGCGCCACTTCACCGACCGGCACCAGCCGATCCTTGCCGCCCTTGCCGGTGACCCGCAACACGCCTTGCCGCGTGTTCAACGCCACCAGCGGCAACTCGACCAGCTCGGACACGCGCAGGCCGGAGGCATACATCAGCTCGAGCATCGCGCGGTCGCGCAAGCCCAGCGCGCCGTCGGCCTCCGGCGCATTGAGCAGGCCTTCGATCTCGCGTTCGGCCAGCGCCTTGGGCAGGCTGCGCGGCAGTTTCGGCCGTTCGATCAGCAGGGTCGGATCGGCAAAACCCGGTTCGTCGCGCGCCAGGAACGCGTAGTAACGACGAAACGCCGACTGCCGCCGCGCGAGCGAACGAACCGCTACGGACTGGCTGCCGTGGTATGCAGAAATATCCTCGCGCCGCGCAGAGCGCAGATTGTGACCGCGAGCGGACAGCCAGCCGGCCAGCGCCTCCAGATCGCGACGATAGGCTTCCAGCGTGCGATCGGCCAGGCCGTCCTCCGACCATATCCGCTCCAGAAACGCGGCGATGCTCAGCCGATCGGCTTCGGCGATACTGCTGCGACTTTCTTCCTTCTTCATGCGCACGATGCTGGCCATTGCGCGCGCACTACGCAAGCGACCGCCACCGATGCCGACAAACTTTCCCACCAGCGATCTTGCTTGCCCGTTGTGGCGCCGCCTGCTTGCGCTGGTCTATGACTTGCTGATCGTGCTGGCGATCATGATGGTGGCGGTGATGATCGGACTGCTGCTGACTCACGGCCAGCTGGTCGACGCGGAGGGCCGTCTGCAGGCAGGCTGGTTTCCCGTTTTCGAAGGCGCGCTGATCGCCGCCTACTTCATGGCTTCCTGGTTGCGCGGCGGCCAGACCATCGGCATGCGGCCGTGGCATATCCGGGTCACCCGCCGCGACGGCGGCACGCCCTCGCTGCGGCAGGCGCTGATCCGCGTGCTGGCGGCCGCGGCGCCGCTGCTGCTGCTGATGCTGGAGCCGCGGATCGGACTGCACGCGACGCTGTGGACGCTGCTGGCCGCATGGGCCGGCTGGTTCGCCGTGGCGCTGTTCGATCCGCGTCGGCGTACCCTGCATGACATCGCCGCCGCCACCGAGGTCCGCCTGCTCGATTGAACTTCACACGACGCTCAGCCCGCACAGGATTCAATCCAGCGATGCCCAGTCCGCGCCCCGCCGAAAGCCGCAGCGATGTCGAACTGATCCGCGCCAATCGCGGCTTCTACGAATCGCTGTGGTCCGCGGCCAAGCTGGTCGAGCCAGCGCGCTTCAACACCTGGCCGCTGCTGAGCGAACTCGCGGCCGCCGCTCCACGTCGGCTGGAAGTGGCGCCGGGGCTGCGCCCGCGGCTGCCGCTGGAGGGCACCTGTTTCGTCGACCTCAGCCACGCCGCCTTGCGTGGCCTGCACGCGCAGGGCGCCGATGCGGTGCACGGCATGATCGGCGCGCTGCCCTGCATGGATGCCAGTTTCGATTTGATCTGCGCACTCGACATTCTCGAGCACGTCGCCGACGACGACAGCGCGCTGGCCGAACTGGGCCGCGTGGCGGCACCCGGCGCGAAGCTGTTGCTGTCCGTGCCGTTGCATCCGGAGGCGTGGACCGCGTTCGACGATTTCGTCGGCCACTGCCGCCGCTACGAACCGGCGCAGATCGTCGCCAGGCTCGCGCAGCATGGCTTCACCATCGAGCACAGCGCGGTCTACGGCATGCAGCCGAAATCCTCGCGGCTGCTGGATCTGGGTCAGTGGTATCTGACCCATCATCGCGAGCGTGCAATGTGGTGGTACAACCGGGTGCTGATGCCGCTCGGCCTGCATTTCCAGAAAGCACTGCAGTGGCGCGCAGGCATCGGTGAGACGCAGGGGGTCGACGAGCTGCTGCTGCATTGCCGTTACCGCCCGATCGCCGGCTGAGCGCTCCCGACCGCGGCAGCGCAAGGATTTGCGGCATCGCAACACGAGGCGGGGAAACGGCGCTAAGATAATCCGTTTTCCGTCTTTGGCCACCTGTCCCGATGCTTTATCAAATCCACGAATGGCAGCGCTCGTTCCTCGGCCCGCTGAGCTACTTCGCGCAAGCCAACGCGCAAATGCTCAACGACAACAGCAGCCCGTTCGCGCAGTTGCCCGGTGCCCAGCGGATGGCCGCCGGTTACGAGCTGATCCATCGGCTTGGCAAGGATTACGAAAAGCCCCAGTTCGACATCCACACCGCGACGGCCCACGAGCATGAGATCGCGGTGGTCGAACGCGTCGCGCTGGCCAAGCCGTTCTGCCAGCTCAAGCGCTTCAAGCGCTTCAGCGACAACCCGGCCACCATCGAGAAGATGAAGAACGATCCGGTGGTGCTGGTGGTGGCGCCGCTGTCCGGCCACCACGCCACGCTGCTGCGCGACACCGTGCGCACGCTGCTGCGTGACCACAAGGTCTACATCACCGACTGGGTCGACGCGCGCATGGTGCCGACCGCCGAAGGCACCTTCGGCCTGGACGATTACATCGGCTATGTCGAGGAATTCATCCGGCATATCGGCGCGCGCCAGCTGCATGTGATCTCGGTATGCCAGCCGACCGTACCGGTGCTGGCGGCGGTTTCGTTGATGGCCGCGCGTGGCGAAGACACCCCGCTCAGCCTGACCATGATGGGCGGCCCGATCGACCCGCGGCGCAGCCCCACCAGCGTCGACAACC